>NZ_JBEXIK010000029.1:0-80301 GCF_040608515.1 Micromonospora sp. NPDC005173 | reverse complement strand
GCTGCGCCTCGGCGGCGTCCACCGACCGGGGGAACGCCCACGGCGACAACAGCAGTGCCAGCGCCAAGAAGACCAGCAACTCGGCGCCGCCGACGGCGGGCAAACCGGCGGCCAGTTGCGCCACCGCCACCAGCACACCGCACGCCGCCATCAGGATCGTCAGAGTCCACCGCCGCAGGCCGGCGACCCTACCGCCAGATACGCGGATGCGCCGCTCTCGCTCGCCACCCACGGCCCAAACGTGTCCCTCACCATCGATCAGAGCCTGGGCGGTAGCGCGGTCAGCCCCGATCGAATGATCGAACATTTGTACGATGTCATGGTGGAGGACGTGGCCGGGGACGCTGGTGGAACGGCATCGCTGCCGGCTGCGCCGGGGCGGGGCAGATCGGTGCAGGTGCGGCATGTGGACAACGGTGAATAGAACGAGACGGCCGGTCGGTGCGGCTTTCCGATCTCAGATCCGGGTCATGGTGGAGGCGTAGCCTCCTCCGCCGGGGTAGGTCCATTCGCCGGTGACCGTGGTGTCGTCGGCGCTGAACGTGCCCTCGTAGTAGGCCGGACTGCCTTTCGCCCCGGCCCAGATGGTCAACTTGTCGCCGACGATTTCGTAGACGTAGTCGAAGGTGTTGCCGGCCGCGTCGTAGAACCGCGACACCACGTCCGTGCCGACCGGCTCACCGAACGGGTGCAGGTTGCCGATGACTTCCAGACCGGTTACGGGTTGGCCGAACTGGCTCAGTTCGACGTGCTGAAGCAGGAAGAACCGGCCGGCCATCCACTCGTACCGCACGCTTCCCTCTGCGCCGCCGGTCACCGACCAGGCGCCGACCAGACGGTCCAGGGCGGTCAGTTCGGCGCTCGGCTGAGTGTTCTCAGACATCGTGTCCTCCTCGGTGGGTCGTTGCCGGTACCTCGGAGGCGACGCCTTGGGCTTTGACATCGACATCATGTGACCTGGGTCACGATCCCGGAATGTCAAAGTTCGCGGTGCGGCCACGAGGTAGCGGCAAGCACCCACCAAGGAGGAAGTCATGGCCACCGTCGCCGCCACCGTTCCCGCCGTCCGCCGCTCGTCCGACCGCCTGCTCCTCGCCGGCGGCCTCGCCGGACCGGTCTTCCTCGCCTCGGCCGTGACGCAGATGCTCACCCGGGAGGGCTACGACATCACGCAGCACCCGATCAGCCAGCTGGCCACCGGAAGTCTCGGCTGGATCCAGATCACCACATTCGTGCTCGCCGGCGTCGGCGGGATCGCCCTCGCCGTCGGTGTCCGGCGCACGCTCACCGAGGGCACCGGTCGGCGGGCAATGCCGATCTTCGTCGGGATCTTCGGTGCCGGGCTCGTCGCGGCTGGGGTGTTCACCATGGATCCGGAGTACGGCTTCCCGGTAGGGACCCCTGACGGGCCGGTCGGCGAAATGTCCTGGCACAGCATCGCGCACTCGGCGGCGGCCGCCATCGCCTTCACCGCGCTGGCCATCGCCGCCATCCTGCTGACCATCCGGCACGTCCGCCGTCGGGCCGCCCTGCCGGCGGTGCTGAACGGCCTCGCCGCGCTCATCCTGCTGATGCCGATGTCGTCGAGCCACATGAGCATCCAGATCGCCGTGAACGGCCTGGTCGCCTTCACCTGGACGACGGTCGTCGCCCTCTCCCTGCGCCGTTCGAGTTGATCGGCGTAGCGTGATCCGACCCCGCGAACGAGGATGACCATGAAG
The DNA here is from genome assembly GCF_040608515.1 of Micromonospora sp. NPDC005173. Taxonomy (NCBI): domain Bacteria; kingdom Bacillati; phylum Actinomycetota; class Actinomycetes; order Micromonosporales; family Micromonosporaceae; genus Micromonospora; species Micromonospora sp. NPDC005173. The sequence continues at coordinate 78,580 of NZ_JBEXIK010000029.1, read as the reverse complement.
TATCTACTGCTCAGCTACACGCCGTCCGCCGCCTGGAACGCCGCGACCGCCGACACCCCGTCCGAGGAGGCGCTGGCCTCGTTCGCCGCGTACCAGCGGTTCGAACAGGAGCTGATCGAGACCGGCGAGTTCGTCAGCAGCGAAGGACTCGGTCACCCGGCGGTCAGCACCACGGTCCGCAGGACCCCGACCGGCGTGGTGGCCACCGACGGCCCGTTCGTCGAGCTCAAGGAGGTTCTGGCCAGCTTCGCGGTGATCGACGTGGGCAGCCAGGAGCGCGCCGTCGAGATCGTCTCGCGGATGGTCGAGGCGCTGGGCGAGCCGATGGAGATCCGGCCGATCATGGGAGAGGACTTCGCGGCATGACCCGCCGCGTCCCGCGTCGCCGGACAGCGGCAGACCGGGAGGGCACACGAACGGCAGCACCGGCGTGACACCGGACGTCGAGCACCTGCTGCGCACCGAGGCGCCGCAGGTCCTCGGCGCGCTGGTGCGGCGCTTTGGCCACTTCGACATCGCCGAGGACGCGGTACAGGAAGCACTGCTCATCGCCAGCAGGACGTGGATGGCCGACGACGTGCCGGAGAACCCGCGGAGCTGGTTGATCCGGATCGGATACCGGCGGATGGTCGACCTGCTCCGCACCGACCAGGCTCGACGCCGCCGCGAGCGGCTCGCCGGCGTGAGCGAGCTGGCGATGCAGGACCCGGCCCGACGGGCCCGTCCTGTACTGGAGACCGACGAAAGCCTCACGCTCCTGCTGCTGTGCTGCCACCCAGCGCTGAGCCCCACCTCTCAGGTGGCGCTCACGCTGCGTGCGGTCGGCGGCCTTACGACCACGGAGATCGCACACGCCTACGGGACGGCCGAGAACACCATGGGCGCCCGGATCAGCCGCGCCAAGCAGCAACTGGTCCGCGCCGGCGCCCGGTTCACACCGCCGACCGACGCTGACCGCGTCAGCCGGATGAACGCCGTCATGCAGGTGCTGTACCTGATCTTCAATGAGGGCTACACCGCCTCCACCGGAGACGAGCTCGCCCGCGTGGACCTGACCCGTGAGGCGATCCGGCTGGCCCGCATGCTCCGCGACTCCCTGCCGGACGACCCCGAGGTGACCGGGCTGCTAGCCCTGATGCTGCTGAGCGAGTCGCGGCGCGCTGCCCGTACCGACGACGACGAGCTGGTGCCGCTGGACGAGCAGGACCGGGCCCGGTGGGATCCCGAGCTTATCCGCGAGGGCACCGAACTGATTGACAGCGTCTGGCGGCGGCGCGAGGTCGGCACGTACCAGCTGCAGGCGGCGATCGCGGCCGTGCACGCCGCGGCCGCGTCGCCGGACCGGACGGACTGGCCACAGATCGCGGCGCTGTACCTGGGTCTCGAACGGCTCAGTCCGACCGCGCCGGTACGGCTGAGCCGGGTGGTCGCAGTCGCGCACGCGTACGGGCCGGCCCGAGGGCTGGCCCTGCTCGACGACCTCAACCGGGTTTACCATCTGGACGAGGAACCGCTGACCCGGCAACGCGAACGCGCGATCCGCGCACATCTGCTCGAGATGACCGGAGACACGGCCGGCGCGGCGGCGCGGTACCGCGAAGCAGCCGCCCTGACCCAGAACCAGGTCGAACAGCGATACCTCCAACGCCGAGCCCACCGGCTCGGCTGACCGATGATCGTCGGCAGGGACCAGCTGCTCGACGCCCTTCAGTGGAGCGCCTCCACCCCCTCGGGCGGAACCTTCAGCCCCCGGGCGGCATGTCCCTGCGACGCGGCGGATCCAACCTCGCCGCGCCGCAGGGTGTGCGCCCCACCATCGTGGTGGTGCTACCGGCCACCGACACCGGGTGGCGCGGGTGGGCGCGGGGTGGCGCGTCAGCACCAGCCGTTGACCGGGTTGGCCGCTCCGGTGTAGTGGTACGCGTCGGGGATCCAGGTGCCGTCGGTGAGCCGGTTCCACAGGGCGGTGGTGCCCCAGCGGCCGGTGTGGGTGGTGCCGTTCGCCGAGCAGGCCACGGCCGCCGTGGCGCCGTCCGCGATCGAGCCGACGACGCCGTACCCGGTGCCTGGCCCGGACCGTCGACTGATCGATGTGCCGCCGTTGCTGTCGATGATTCCCTCGGTGAAGCCGAGCGGGCCGTAGTTGTAGAGCGCCCCGCCGACGTTGACGCGCTTCGAGCCGTGCAGCGCGTAGCCCTCGTAGGCCGTGCTGCCCTCTCTCGGCACCCACTTGCCCAGGTTGTGGGTTGCGATCGCCACGTACGCGCTGTTCTGCCGGAACCCCAGGTGTACGTGCCGACTGCTGGCGGAACCGCCGCAGGTGATGTCGGTGCCGGTGTCGCCGAGGTAGGTGCCCGCCCCGACGGACGCGCCGTCGACGTTGATGTTGTTCCAGAGGTGGTAGTAGTCCGTGGTGTACCCCCGGTCGTGGACCACCCGGATCCAGCCCTTGCACATCGTGTACGCGGTGCCGGCGCGCACGGCCAGCACCCGCTGGTCACCGCCGAACAGGTCGATCGAGCTGAACGGTCGCGGGGAGCCGGACCAGCCGTGCGGGCCACCTCTGAGGGTCCAGGACTGGCCGAGGGCGAACGGCAGGCGCATGCCGGTGCGGAAGTCCCCGTTGGCGGCCAACGTGCCGGGGGCGGTGAAGGCGTCCCTTTCCCGTTGAGCGACGACGGAGGCAGGCGCGGCCGCAGCCAGTTCGGTGAAGTTGCTCTCGCCCTCGAAGGCGACCTGCCAGCCGCCGCGCTGCTGGCGGGCGACGAAGATCCAACCGGACGGGTAGAGCCCTTCCTCGTGCGGGGCGACGAGCACGGCGGTGCCGAAGGCCCAAGCCCGGCCGTCCCGGCGGGTGACGGTCACCCGGGTGTCCTCCACACCGGCGGTGCGGATTCCCGGGTCCGCCGCGACCGCGGCCTCCTGGAGCAGCTTGTCTCGTACGGCGGTGGTGACGTCGGTGGCCGGCGCGGCGTGGGCACCGCTCGGCACGGTGCTGGTCATGGTGGCAACGAGCAGGATCGCCGTGGCGGTACCGACCCAGCGTCGAGTACTGATCATGTCCTCTCCAGAGGGGGTTGAGAGGCTGACATATACCCGAAGGACGATATACATGAGATTGATTTGTGTCTATGAAAAGTGGATCGTCGTGCCGTCGGAACAGCCGGCCGTTAACCTGTCCGATCGCCGCCCAGTCCTACCGGATCGGCCGCACCGGTCCCGTCGCGGTGCTGCTCAACAGCGTGTGCCGTTCATAAACCCGGTTCTGGCGACGCTGCCTGTGAGTATTCGCTGATCACGCCGTGGAGGATCTGCCGTCGGTGCACCCGGATCGTGGCCAGGTCGGCCATCGGCGGAGGTGGTGTCTCGCGGTGCGCCGGGCGGGCTGCGCAGGACGTGAATCCCTTGCCGCCGGCATCACCCCCGGCGCCGACGACCGGCCACGAGCCGTCGCTGGTCGAGCAGGTCGCCGCCTGCGTCGCCGTAGCTTCCGCAACCACAGCCGCACATCGGCCGGAAAGCAGGTAGTCCTGGCCGCGGTCAGGCTGATGCTTCGAGCGCCAGCGCCTCTGAGCTCACTATCGTGACGCGCGAGCGGCGGCTTCCTGCTGGGCACGGGTCATAGCGGCCACGAACGAGCGCATCTGCGGAACGGCTGCCTCCTGGATCTGCTTCAGTTGCGCCATCATCTCGGAGAGGTCGACCGACGGCCCACCGTGGCCGCCCTGAGCCTGCTGCTCGTCCAGGGCCGCGTTGACCGCCTCGACGATCGCGTCGGCGACGCGCTCCATCGGCAGTCCTTTCAGCCCCGGATCGAGAGTCAGCGAGGCGAACCGTCCATCCGCACCCAACGCTGCCTCGACCCAGCCGTTCGCGGCGCTCGTTCGGACCGGCTCGGCACCGCCTGTGGTTACTTCCTGCACCTTGCCCGCAGCGGCGACCACCTGGTCCAGCATCTCCGAGAAACCCTCACTGCTCGGACGCATATCCGCTCCCCCGTCCCATCGGCCTCCCTTGAGCGTACGAACATCGCCCTACACGCCGCGACCCCCACGTGACCGCGAGACCTTTTGCATGGCTGAAACGTTGACGTCGGCCGATAGAATCGTGCCGCCAGAGTCCGTCACGCGATCGGGGGAACCGTGCCAGGCTTCGACGTGCAACCTGAGGCGATTGTCACCGCCGGCAACAACCTCGCCTCCACCGGCGATGATTTCCTTGAGCAGTTGGCAGCGTTCGAGGCCGCCACCGCCGCCTACGACGGCGCCTGGGGTGACGACACCATCGGCACCTACATCGGCACCGCCTACGGCCTCGTCTCCCAATGGGCACTCGACTGCTGGTACACCGTCGCTGATGAACTGGCGGCCGCTGGCGACGACCTCGTCGGCGTGGCGGAAGCCTACGAACGGATCGAAGCGGAGGCCTTCACCGCGCTGAGCGCCCTCGGCGAGAGCCTCGGCTGACCAGCATGGGACTGCAGCTACCGGGCGAACTCGTGTCCATCCTCGGCATGCTCGGCTACGACTGGCCCACCTCGGACGAGGAAAAGTTGTTCCAGCTTGGGCAGCTGTGGGTGGAGTTCGCGCCGAAGATGGAAGCAGCGGGTGCCGCTGCCCTCGCCTCAGGCTCGGCCTATTGGGACAACAATCAAGGCGAGGCGGCCCAAGCGTTCCAAACCTGGTGGAACGGCGCCGACAGCCCGGCGAACGCGCTTCAGCAGGGCATCCCCGGGGCCTCGCTTGTCGGGGCCGGGCTCATGGTCTGCGCCGGCGTCGTCCTCACCCTCAAGATCCAGGTGATTGTGCAGTTGGCGATCCTTGCTGTGCAGATCGCCCAGGCCATCGCGACCGCCGTCGCGACGTTCGGTGCCTCCCTCCTCGAAATCCCGGTCTTCAAAATGATCACCTCGCTGATCCTCGATCAGCTCGTCGGCATGGCCGTCGAGGCGGTGCTCAATGGTTAGACGCCGAGGCAGACCAGGGAGCGGACGACGCGCGACTCCAGGCGGCGCACCCAACGCACGCGGACCGATCGGCGTGGGAGGGCGGGTCATCCCCGCTCCGCGCACACGCACCCGGGTCCAGTTCGACGCCGGTCAGCCCGGAGGGTGGAACCGCGCGGTGAATCGGCGCAAGCTCCAACCCAACACGACCTACGTCGAACGCACCACCGGCTATACCTACAAGACCGACTCCAAGGGCCGGGTCACGCACTTCAGCGGCCGTCTCCAACTGGTGGATGGAAACCGTAACGCCTACCAGCAGCGCGTCGCCGGCAAGCCCTTCCGCAAGCTAACCGACCAGGGCGGTCACCTGTTCGCCCACATCTTCCGCGGTCCGGGCGAGCGCATCAACCTCGTGGCGATGGACTCCAACCTCAACCTGTCCGCCTGGAAACGAATGGAGAACAGGTGGGCGCGAGCCCTGGACCCAGACCACCCAAGCCCCGGCTCGGGCTCCAGCCCAGTACGGGTCGAGGGCCGGGTGCACTACGATCCAAACTCAGCGTCAACCCGGCCCACCGCGTTCACCATCACGGAACAAATAAGTAACGGCCCCAAACGCACCAACCGATTCCGCAATCCATGAGAGGTGCCGTAAGTGCCCGACGGTAGTGACAGCGACATCATCACTAGGATCGGGCAGATCCTCATGTCGATCCTGCCCGACAACGCGGCAACAATCACCGTCAACGGTGAAGCCGACATTGACTACGCCAACGCTGCCCTGGAGCTCCGAGGCCCCGACGGCACCGTGTTCTACTTTGGATGGGACGACAACCCCGACGAGGCCGTCGACGAGATCGCCGACCTGCTCATCGACCTGCGGCAAGTGATGGCCGAAGACGGCAGCGAGCCGTGGTACGGGTTCACCATGGCCGTACAGAGTGACGGCACCTTCGAGGTCGACTTCTCGTACGAGCCCCCAACCGACTGAATGCTGTCCGTGAACGCATCGATTGCCTCCGCTGCTAAGTTGTGCGCCGCTGACGAAAGCGACGCATCACCCACCTGCGGGCGCTGACCCGCATCTGGTCGACCCACCACGCCCCAGCGTCGACCGGCGAGGACCCGGCCGGGCAGGTGCGGCGGAGTCCGGTTCCGGCAGGGCAACTGGATCCGCGGCAGAAGCGTCCGGTTCAGGTCGGGGCCTCCGATGTAGAGGCTCGTCCGCGGATCCATGATCCAACATCCGCTTTTCGGCACGACCGGGCGAGCTACGGCAGGAGCCACTCATCACGGTATGTAGCGCGGCTCGCGGCAGATGTGGGCACGGACCTCTGCGACCGCGTCGGCAAGGGCTTCCACTCCGTCTGTGATGGCGCGTTCGGTGAGGGTGGCGTAGCCGAAGATCAGCCCGCCGGGTCCGGCGGGGCTCAGTCGGTACCGGGAGACGCCTTGCACGGCCAGCCCGTGCCGGGCGGCGGCAGCCACGACCGCGGCCTCGTCGAGGTCGTGCGGGAGCCAGGTTACGACGTGTTGGCCCGCCGCGACACCGACTGGTTCCAGTTCGGGCAGCCGTGTGCGCAGCGCGGCCAGGAGTGCGTCGCGGCGGCGGCGGTAGACCGGGCGCATGCGCCGCAGGTGCCGGTCGAATTCGCCGCGGGTGAGGAAGTCGGCGAAGGTCAGTTGGTCGATGACGGGAGAGCCGCGGTCGGCCAGTACCTTGGCCGCCGTGATTTCGTCGACCAGGTGTGACGGCGCCAGCAGCCAGCCGAGGCGCAGCCCTGGCGCCAGGGTCTTGCTCGCTGTGCCGCAGTACACGACGGTGTCGGGCGCCAGCCCCTGCATGGCGCCGATGGGCGAGCGGTCGTAGCGGTACTCCGCGTCGTAGTCGTCCTCGATCACCACGGCGCGGCGACGCTGCGCCCAGCCGATCACCCGGGCCCGCGCGGTGGCCGACAGGACCCCGCCGGTGGGCCACTGGTGCGAGGGCGTCAGCACGACGGCGTCCGCGTCGGTCTGTTCGAGATCCTCGACGAGAATGCCGTTCGGCCCGACCGGGACGCCGATCACGTCCAGGCCGGCCGCGGCCGCGACGAGGCGGGCGTCGTCGTCCGCGGATGGGTCCTCGACGGCCAGTCGGCGGGCGCCGCGCGCCGCGAGCACCTGGAGCAGCAGCGCGACGCCCTGGCCGTAGCCACTGCAGATCACGACGTTCTCCGGGCGGGCCGACGTGCCGCGGACCCGGTTGAGGTAGTCGGTCAGGGCTGCGTGCAGTTCGGGCACGCCACGCCCGTCGAGGTAGGCGAAGTGTTCGTTCGGCGTGGTGGTGAGGACCGTGCGCACCGAACGCAGCCAGGCGGCCCGGGGGAACGATGACACGTCGGTGCGGCCGTACCCGAAGTCGATCCGGGCCGCCGGCCGATCTCCGCCGCGGCGACCCGCCGGCGTCGGAATCGGCTCGACCGCGACCTGGGTGTAGCCGCCCGCCCGACTGGTGAGGTAGCCCTCGGCGACGAGTTGCTGGTAGGCCTCGACCACGACGCCGCGTGACACTCCCAGATCGGCTGCGATGGTGCGGGTGGGTGGCAGGGACGTCCCAAGACGCAACCGGCCGGCCCGGATGCCGCCCCTGATCGAGGCGGCGATCTGCCGGTGCAGCGGTTCGGCCGCGGACCGGTCGACATCGATGAGCAGGTCCTCCGCCGTGCTCGAATTGGTCCTGGTTCGGCCCATGCAATCGGACCTTACCGGGTGTACCGATTTCCGTCAGGCTCAGACGTATGACGACAGCGACCAGCCCCCGCTTCGACGGCCGCCTCCTCACCCCGGGCGACCCGGGTTACGACGCGGCCCGCACCGTCTGGAACGCCATGATTGACCGCCGCCCGCGGATGATCGTGCGGGCCGCGAGCGTCGCCGACGTAGTGACCGCGGTGCGCCTGGCCCGCGAACTCGACCTGGAGATCGGGGTGCGCTGCGGCGGGCACAACGTGGCCGGCCTCGCCGTCCCCGCGAACGGCCTGATGATCGACCTGACCCCGTTGAACGGCGTTCGGGTCGACCCGATCCGGCGGCGCGCCCGGGTCCAGGGCGGCGCGCTGCTCGGCGCACTCGACCAGGCGTCGCAGCCATACGGCCTCGCCACGACCGCGGGTAACGTCTCGCACACCGGGGTCGGCGGCCTGACCCTCGGCGGCGGCATGGGCTGGCTCGCCCGCCAACACGGGTTGGCCTGCGACAACGTCGTCTCCTACACGATGGTCACCGCCGACGGGGAGGTTGTGACCGCGAGCCGAACCGAGAACCCCGACCTCTACTGGGGCCTGCGCGGCGGGGGCGGCAACTTCGGCATCGTCACCGACTTCGATTTCCAACTGCACCACACCGGAACGCAGACCCTGGTCGCCGAGTTCGATTTCCGCGCCGAGGACGCCGTGCCGGTGCTCGAAGGCTGGCGGGACCTCAACGCCGTCGCGCCGCGGCAGGCGACCTTCACCGCCGATGTCCACAGCACGGCCAGCGGCCCTATCGCCACCGTCGGCTTCGTATGGGTCGGCGACCCTGCACAGGGTCACCGGTTGCTGCCGGCGATGCGCGCGCTCGGGCGCCCGGTCGCCGAGCGGGTCACCACCCCGTCATACCTCGAACTCCAGCAACGCGACGACACCACCGGCGGCCACGCCTACCGCCGGTACTCCAGCGCGCACTACCTGCGGCAGTTCCCCACCGCCACGATCGAGGCGTTCCTGCTGCGCGGCGCGTCGGACCTGCACGCCGGCACCCAACTGCCCGGCGTCGGCCTGCAGGCGCACGGCGGCGCCATCGCCGACGTCCCGGACGCCGACGCCGCGTTCAGCCACCGCGGCACCACGTTCGAGTTCGGCGCCGGCTCCCGCTGGACCGACCCATCCGAAGACGACACCCGGATGGCAGCGGCTCGCACTGCCGGAGCCGCGCTCGACCCGTACGCCGACGGCGTCTACGTCAACTCGCTCGCCGCCGACGAGGGGCAACGCGGGGTACGCCGTGCATACCCGACCGCCAAGCTCGCCAGGCTCACCGCCCTCAAGACCATCTGGGACCCGCACAACGTCTTCCACCTCAACCACAACATCCGACCCAGCCACGCCTGAGCGAACACCCGACTGCCGACTGGATCAGCCACGCCGACCGACCCGAGTGATGAGTTGTCGCGCCCGCACCCGTCATACCTAAGACGGGACACGACGAGACGGAAGGATGACGTGATGAGTGCGGACATGCGGCTGGAGGAGCTGGGCGTGAGCGGGCTGGGCGAGGTCGACGAGCCGGCGTTCTCAGGGCTGGCGGAGCGGCACCGGCGGGAGCTGCACGTGCACTGCTACCGGATGCTCGGGTCGTTCGAGGACGCCGAGGACACCGTGCAGGAGACGTTCCTCCGTGCCTGGCGGCGGCGGGAGACCTTCGAGGGGCGGTCGACGTTCCGGGCCTGGCTGTACCGGATCGCCACCAACGCCTGCCTGGACCTGCTCGCCAAGTGCCGCCCGGAGCCTGCGACCGGCGAGGTGCTGTGGCTGCAGCCCTACCCGGACCGCCTGCTCGACGAGCTGCCCGCGGGCGACGCGGACGAGCCGGAGACCGTCGCCGTCGCGCGGGAGACGATCGAGCTGGCGTACCTGGTCGCAGTCCAGCACCTCGCGCCGCGCCCGCGGGCCGTGCTGATCCTGCGGGACGTGCTCGGCTGGCCGGCGAAGGACGTCGCGGAGCTCCTCGGGGACTCCGTCAACTCCGTGAACAGCGCGCTGCAGCGGGCCCGCGCCGGCATGCGGAAGCACCTGCCCGCCGAGCGGCAGGACTGGACCGGCGGCGAGGAGGACGCCGGGACGCGCGAGCTGGTGCGCCGCTTCACCGACGCAAGCGTGGCCAAGGACATCGACGGGCTCGCCGCCATGCTGCGGGACGACGTCCGCTACTCGATGCCGCCCACGCCGGGCCTGCACGTCGGCCGCGACACGGTGGTGAACGACTGGGTCGAGGATGGCTTCGCAGACATGGGGCGCCTGCGCGGCGTCCTGACCGCCGTGAACCGGCAGCCCGCCGTCGCCTTCTACCTCTGGCGGGAGCAGGAGGGCGCGTACCTGCCGCTGACGATCGACGTCCTACGCGTCACCGACGGGGCGATCACCGAGATCGTCACGTTCCACGACGACCAGTTCCCGCGGCTCGGGCTGCCGGAGCGCCTGCCGTCCGACGGCACGGAGTAGTCCCGGTGTGGACGCTCGTGCTGCGCGGTGGCGCGCGTGTCGCGGTGGTCGCGGCGGAGTGGTGCGACGCGTTCGGCGTCGTCACCCGCGGGCGGGTGCAGCTGGAGCTGCGCGACGGCGAGCCCGGGCCGGTCCTCGGACGCGACGCCGGGTTCTGGCTCCGCGGCACCGGCGTCCGCGCCCTGCGGAACCCCGACCGTCGCACGGCGAGGGTGCGCATCGCCACGCCCAGGGCCGGGACCGTCACATGCCAGGCAACACACCCCGTACGCCAGTTACCGAATGATGGAGGAACGACATGAACAGCATGAATGACAACGGGGTCGTCGCAGGCCCGGCATCGGGCCAGACCAGCCACACCCACCGACTCCGCGGGCTCGCCGGCACCGGCTTCATTGCCACGCTCGCAGCGATGGTGGCCACCACCCTCGCCGCTGCGCTTGCCCAGGCCGTTGGCGTCGACTTCGAGATCCCCGATGGTGGCGAGACGATCCCGTTGTCCGGGTTCACCGTGGTGACCGGCTTCTTCTCGGTCGTGGGCATCGTCATTGCCGTCGCTCTTCTTCGTTGGAGCGCTCGCCCCGCCGAGCGATTCGTGTGGACGGCAGTGTCGCTGACCGCGATCTCGTTGGTCCCGCCTCTCGTCTCCGGGGCAAACACCGCCACCACCATCGCCCTCCTCGGGCTACACCTCGTCCCTGCGACGGTGATGATCCCCACCCTGGCGCGGAGCCTCCGCACCCGGACCGACTGACGATCCCGCATCGGGACAACGCGCGGCGCAAGGGCGGGCGCGAGCGCACTAACGTGGCCCCCGGTGCTGCCACCCTCCATTCCAGGCGCCGGTACCAGCCGCTCGGCGGGCGAACGCCAACGGGCCACCAGGGCACCCGCACCAAACGGCGGGGCCTTGGGACCGGTTATGGCGCAAACGCGGAGGGCAGGCCGAGTTCGGCCCGGGCCGCCTCGATGAATCGGCGCTCGGCCTCCCACAGCGCGTCGAACCGGTCGGCCGGCAACGCCTCGACGCCGCTATCCGCCCGCATGGCCGCCAGGAGCCGGGCTTGGCGCACCAGCTCCGACGAGCCGCTCACCACCTCGGATCGCCCGGCTACCAGCCGGAGCGCGGTCTTGGTGCTCTCCAGCCGCTCCCGGTAGCGGCTGCCCTCGTCGTCGAAGAACGGCATGAGATCACCCGGATCACGTTGGCGCGGCACCGCGATGATGCGGGCGGCTGGGTTGAGGACGAAGGCCACGTACTCCCGGACCGCGCCGATGAAATCGGTGTACGCGTTCAGCCGGATGTCACGCCACTGTCGGTCCTGGTCGCGCCGCCACAGCCGGTCCTGGGCCCGGACGGTGAGCCACCCGCCGATCAGGACCGCCAGCATCGTCGTCGTCGCGGTGACACACGCCTGGATCAGACTCACCGACACCACCGTTCGTGTTGATCTGCAAGGCACCTGACCGTCCATTGTCGCCCGCTCCGGAAGTCTCGCAACGACCCGGACCCGGCAGGTGCCGGAGGCGTGGCTCAGGGAGGGGCGGGGCGGACGTGCCCGTACCGGAGATGGGCAGGGTGAGCGAAATACCCACCCTGCCCGCCGGGGGAAACGGAACCCGACGAACGCCGACTTCGGAGGCAGCCACGGGCCGGGGCGGGTCGATGACTTCACTGCTCACTGGTGCAGCATCCCTGTATCCGAGTCGCCCGTTTGATCGCTGAGTGGGAGGGTTCGGGTGCACCCCTGGTCCCCGCCGTGCCATCGCCATCACTGCTCGACCTTCGAGGTCCAGCTTGAGTTCTGCGAGGCCCGGCGGCCCAGGACACCCCGACTGGCTACAGGGCTATGCGCCAATGAGCGCCGATCAGTGAGCGACCGGCTGCGGTGTCCCGGGACCACCGGGTGTCTTCCCACTGATGCAACAGCGAGGAGACAACTGTGAGTATCAACCCCAACCCCACTGCCATGCGCGTCACGGCGGGGGTGGACTGGGCCAAGGACGACCACGCCGTCTGTGTGCTCGGCGATCAAGGGGAGGTCCTGGACCGGTTCACCGTGCCGCACGACGCGGCCGGGTTGAAGCGGATGGCCGCCCGGCTGCTGCGCGCCGGTGTCGAGCAGGTCGGCATCGAACGCGGCGACGGACCGGTGGTCCAGACCCTGATGCGGGCCGGACTGACCGTGTACGTGATCCCGCCCGGTCAGGTGAAGAACCTGCGCAGCCGGTACGGATCGGCCGGGAACAAGGACGACCGATTCGACGCCTACGTCCTGGCCGACGTGGTCCGCACCGACGTCCGCCGGCTGCGACCCATGGTTGTCGACAGCGAGCAGACCACCGCGCTGCGCGGCAGCGTCCGCGCCCGCCGAGACCTCGTCACCCACCGGGTCGCCGCAGCCAACCAGCTGCGGGCACACCTGCAGATCGTGTTCCCCGCCGCCGCAACGCTGTTCGCCGACATCGACTCGCCGATCACTCTGACCTTCCTGGGCCGGTTCACCACCCAGCAGGCCGCGGACTGGCTCTCGCCCAAACGCCTCGCCGTCTGGCTGCGCTCCGTCTCATACAGCGGAGGCGTTGACCCGGCCGTGCTGCACGCCCGGCTGCTTGCCGCACCCCGCGGCGTCACCGGCGAGCCCGCCGGCATCCACGCGGGCACCACCACCGCGCTGGTCGCCGTCCTGCGAACCCTGACAGCCCAGATCCAGATCCTGGCCGCCAGCATCGGCGAACAACTCGACGCGCATCCCGACGCGCCGATCTTCACGTCCCTGCCCCGCTCCGGCAGCGTCCGGGCCGCCCGGCTGCTCGCCGAAATCGGCGACGCCCGCGGACGGTTCCCCACCCGCGAATCGCTGACCTGCCTCGCCGGGGTCGCCCCCTCGACCCGACAATCGGGCAAGGTCAAGACCGTCATGTTCCGCTGGGGCGCCGACAAACAACTGCGCGACGCCCTCTGCGATTTCGCCGGCGACTCCCGCCGCGCCAACCCCTGGGCCGCCGATCTATACGCAAAAGCAACCGCCCGCGGCTGCGACCACCCCCACGCCGTCCGCATCCTCGCCCGCGCCTGGGCACACATCATCTGGCGCTGCTGGCAGGACAACGTCCCCTACAACCCAGCCACCCACGGCGCCCTCCAAACCCTCCTCAACCAAAACCAACCAACAGCCGCCTGACCCAGGGGTTGACACAGGGCAACTCAAGCCTGCCTCGATCTTGCCAACGCTCAATGCAACGGCACCCGATGACGTGCCAAACGTTCACCCGAGCGAATCGCTGCGTCCATCACGGCTCAGTACGCCCGGCCTTGCGGGGCGTGCCCGAAACGGTCGGCGGTCGGCCGGGATGAGCCTGCTCGAGTCTGGCCTGCTCGGCCCTGAACTGTTCGGCCCGTTCCCGCAGCTCGGGCGGCACGAGCTCGAGTAGCTGGTCGGGGCGCAGCGGAAGGTCGAGCAGACTCAGCTGGACTCGTTTGCGCTGCTGGTGGATACCCGGATCGAACCGTACGACGTTGACCGCGTCTTCGTTGAGGCGCAACTTCAGCCCGTCGCCGGGCTTGAGCATGCCGACAGGCGTCCCGTCGGCCGTTATGCGCAACGACGCATCCTCCGACGGGTTGTACAGCTCCACGCCGTCTTTGCCGCCTAGCACGACCGACCGACTGATGCCCGTCATGGGTGCAACCGGGGTTAGCGCGATCGACGGTGCTGACGGTGAGATGACCGGCCCGCCGGCGGCGTAGTTGTAGGCCGTCGAGCCCGTCGGTGTGCATGCGATGACAGCGTCGCCGCAGTAGTAGCCGTGCCGCGAGCCGTTGACGAGCAAGTCGACTGTCATGCTCACCAGCGGCTCGGACGCCGTTACCACGACGTCGTTGAAGGCGGTAACGCCGTCGTCGTTGGTGATGATTTCCAAACAACTGTGGGGTTCCAGCGTGTAGTCGCCGACTACGAGGCGGTCCAACGCCGCTTCCAGGCCGGCGGGAGAGACCTCAACGAGGAAGCCGACCTTGCCGTAGTTGACCCCGAGGACCGGCTTGTCTCGCCCCACGACCAAGCGCATGGCGCCAAGCATCGTCCCATCGCCGCCCAGGCTCACCACCGCGTCCAGGCGGTCGACGAACGCGGCGGCGGCGACCGCCTCGATATCTGGCCCGACCAGCGGCGCATCTGCCTCCCGCACAAGCAGGGTGCCGCCATACTGATGCACGAAGCGCTTGATGACATTTACCGAGTCGAGGACCGGCTTGGACGGGTGAACCACCAACCCAAACGTGACCTGCCGCTGCCCCATGCGGCCATCATCCCCGTAGCGGCGCTTCCGTGTTGCCGAAAGCCGGGCAGGGTGCCATACAGCTTGCCGGTACCGATGACCAGACTTGCTGGCCTTGGCTTCGTCCGCGGGAACGGGCGCCCGAGCAGGTCAGCTATTCGCGGCCGACCCAGGTGGCGACGCACACCTCATTGCCTTCGGCGTCGGCCAGTACCCACCACATCGGCGCGTGCGCATCGGAGACCAGGTGGCCCCCGGCGGCAAGGGCGGCGGCGATGCGAGCCTTGGCCTGATCGTGCGGGACAGCGACATCGAGGTGCATGCGGTTGCGTTGTGGGCGCGCCGCGTTCATTTGCTGCAACCCGAAGCCCGGGCCGCGGCGCGACGGGTCGAACAGGTAGTCGTCGCCGATCTGGCGATAGCCGAGCAGCGCACGCCAGAACGGCAGCACTTCCGCGCCGACGAGTGCGTCGAGGGTGACGTTGATGAGCTGAACGGCGGTCGGGTCGGCAGGGATGTCCAGTTTCTTGGCGGCGGCCGAGATCCGCCGGGCCAGCGCGATGTCGCGCAGACTCAGGGTCACTGTGACGCCAGCGTTGCGCAGGTCGATGTTGAGATACTGATGCTGTGCCTCGTCTGCGAGCCGGCCGATCTCATCGACGAGCGCGACGCCCCTGGCCAGCGAGCCGGTCGGGAAATGGGCCGAGACCACGTGGTAGAGGCAACGCCAGT
This sequence comes from Micromonospora sp. NPDC005173, assembly GCF_040608515.1. Classification (NCBI taxonomy): domain Bacteria; kingdom Bacillati; phylum Actinomycetota; class Actinomycetes; order Micromonosporales; family Micromonosporaceae; genus Micromonospora; species Micromonospora sp. NPDC005173. The sequence goes on along the minus strand of NZ_JBEXIK010000029.1, from coordinate 63,376 downwards.
CCTCGACACCCTCGGCCGCGTGGAACTGTCCAGCCGTGATCTGCACAGTCATGCCGGCGAACCTAACATCGGCGGCGCGTCGGACGCCCACGCGAGCAGCCAACACTGACTACCCCTCCCCCGCTCACGGTGGTCCGGAACTCACGAACCAAGAACCGGCCGCCGAGGGACCGATTGATGCACTCAGCTCTGCCTCATCTGCTCTTCTGAGCGTCGATTCAGACGTATCCAATGGCGTCGATCAGACCCCACCTGCCGGGAATGTCGAGCAGCTCGATCCGACTGAATTTCTCGGGCAGGGCCGGCGCCACCACCAGGTCATCCCCGTACGGCTCCAAGCCGAGCACGGTTCGCAACAACAGGAGTGGCGCACCGGTGGACCCGGCCTGAGGGCTGTCCGCCGTCGGGTACTGGACGGGGTTCCTCGTCAGCTCGCGGTCGTAACCGCCGAAGGCCTCTGGCAGTCGACCGTCGAAGAACTCGGCTGCGTCGATGATGCCCTGGGCGATGTGCGCGGCTTCCTGGGTGAAGCCGTAGCGGCGTAGTCCCCAGGCGATGAAGGAGTTGTCGAAGGGCCAGACGGTGCCGACGTGGTAGCCGAGCGGGTTGTATCTGGCCTCTCCCTTCGCGAGGGTGCGCACGCCCCAGCCGGAGAACAGTCGGGGGCCGAGGAGGTGTTCGGCGATCTTCGCGGCTCGGGACTGGTCGACGATGCCGCTCCACAGCAGGTGGCCGATGTTGGAGGACAGCGCGTCGACCTGGCCGCCGTCGGCGTCGAGAGCGAGTGCGTAGTATTCGCCGTCCTCCACCCAGAAGTCCCGGTTGAACCGTTCCTTGAGCTCGGCGGCTTCCCGTTCGAGGCGGTCGGCGTACGCCGGGTCGTTCCAGAACTCGCGGGCCAGGCGGGCGCCGCGGATCTTGGCGTCATAGGCGTAGCCCTGCAACTCGCAGGTGGCGCGGGGCAGGCCGGGCAGCCTGCCGTCGCGGTAGGAGATCGCGTCCCAGGAGTCCTTCCAGCACTGGTTTTCCAGGCCATTGACCTCGTTGCGGCGCTGGTACCAGATGTAGCCGTTGCCCATGATGTCGCCGTACTCGCCGATCCAGTGCAGAGCCGCCCGCGCCTCGTCTTCGAACTCATGCACCAGGGCGGCATCTCCGGTCCACCGCTCGTACTCGTCGAGCAGGATCACGTAGAGCGGGGTGACATCCGCGCTGCCGTAGTACGGCGACTGCGGGCGTTTTTCGAACGCGACCAGCTCGCCGTAGCGGAACTCGTGCAGGATCTTTCCCGGCTCCTCGTCGCGGAAGTCGTCCAGCACGGAGCCCTGATCGATCCCCAGCATGCGCAACGTGGCCATGGCGAGCTCCGGGGTGAAGGGCATCGCCTGCAGGCTGGCAAAGATGGGTTCACGCCCAGTGAGGGTCGCGGACCACGGCAGGCCGGCGGCGGGCATCGCCACCTTCGGGAGCGTCAGGGGCGAGTATCGCAACGCCGCAAGGTCGACGAGGCTACGCCGATACGTCCTCGTCAACGGCTCCCAGTCACACCTCAGTTGCGGCGCCTTATCGAGCCACTGGTCGAGGTCCCGCTGGAGTTGCTGCTCGCTTCGCCTGGGGCGGCCGGGATACACATGTTCACGAACATCCTCGCCGTCCGGACGCAGCACCAGTCCTCGGACCTGCAGTGTTGTGGTCCACTGTCCGTGCGGTCCGACGAGGATCTTGTACGTCAGCCCGTGTTCGTCGATCTGCGCCGGCTCGGTCGTGGAGATGACCGTCTCGCGCCGGAACTTCTCACGCTCGTAGCCGAGATGCAGGAACCCGTCCTCGACACGCCGGTGGATCCTTCCCAATGGCTGCTGCGGCTGCGCGACCGCGATCAGAGGCGTGAAGTCGGAGTCCGCCTCGACGCGGACGGTGAACTCGGCCGGTTCTTCGGAGTGGTTGAGGATGCTCAACCGCTCCGTGAAGCTGCCAGCGATCGACCGTTCACGGATGACCGACACCTTGGCGTCCAGGTAATGGGTCGGAGCGCCCGGAACCAGGAAGAAACGCACTACGAAATACCGCGAGTCGTCCACCGCCAGCGCGTGCAGCCGCTCACCGTTGACGCTCAGCTGCCAGAGCGACAGGAATCGGGTGTCGAACGAGAAGAACCCGCACGGGACGGTGGGCGTCGCTTCGATGTCGCCACTGTCATAGCTCAACACGAAGATGTTGCCGTCCAGGATCCTGACGAGCTTCGCACTCATCTATGCCCCCAACGTTCGCGGGCAAAGGTCCGCGGATGGCGCGCGCCGGGCGACCCGGGAAAGAGCCGCTCCAGCAGGACTATGAACCGAAATTTGCCTTCGCTCGTGATCTCGTTCCGCAGCCACGCCGGCAACGGTTTCTCCTCGCCCCGGGCCATGCGGTCGAAGAACGCGTTGTCGGTACGGATGACGCAGTCGGCGTCGCGCTTCTCCCTCGACACCTGAACATCACCATTGATGATGGTGACGAGCCAATGGTCGATCCCGTGATCGTGTTCGAGGTCGAAGCGTATGGTGCCGTTGGTCTTCTTCAGCAGGCGTTCGGACCCGCGGTGGTCGAGTTCGTCGAAGAACTCACTGGTCGCATCCGACATCAGCGCCACCCCTTACAGGTCGACCGGCTCAACAGGCAGCGTCGCTCACCCAGTGGTGCCGCGGCATCACCCGCAGCGGGTGAGATTGGAACACCGGTGTCGGCCGCACCAATCTCATCCGATACGGGTGATGCCGAGGTGCCCCGGCCCGGGTGATGCTGTGTTGGTCAGAACTGACCGAGGGAGTCTGATGTCGGATCCGACGGCGGAGTTCTTCGACGGGCTCGACCACCGCGGCCACGAACCCCTGCTTCAGGAGGCCACCGGCACCATACGCTTCGATCTCGAACACGATCACGGGGTCGACCGTTGGTTCGTGGTGATCCAGCAGGGTGATGTCCGCGTTTCGAGAGAGGAGCGCGAGGCCGACTCGGTCATCCGCGCCGACAAGGGGCTCTTCGACCGGATCGTCAGCGGCGAGGAGAACCTGTACGCGGCGTGGGTGCGTAACGAACTCAGGGCCGAGGGCGAGGTGCGGCTGGCCCGCCTCATTCAGCGAGCCTTCCCGGGGCCGCCTGGCGCGCACCACCCGCGGATGTTCGCCTGGGAGCGGAGACGGCAGGCATGACTGAGGATCTCGTCAGGCTTCTCGACGGCAACACTTTCGTGGTCAGTGAGGACACCGGCGACTTCGACGCGTCTCCCACCATCCCGACCGGCCTGTTCTCGTTTGATACCCGGTTCCTGTCGAAATGGCTGCTCACCATCGACGGTGAACGACTCAGCGCGCTCACGGTCGACGACATCGAGTACTTCGAAACGCGGTTCTTTCTCGTCCCGGTTGCCCCGACTCCTCTTGTCGACCCCAAGATTTCGGCCATCCGCGAACGCTCGATCGGTGGCAGCTTCCACGAACGGTTGACGGTGGTCAACCACCAAGGTGAGCCGGTCGACCTCCGGATCCGGTTCGAGGTCGGCAGCGACTTCGCCGATCTGTTCGAGATCAAAGACGTGCGGGAGAAGAAGGGAGATTACTACACGCGGGTCGAAAACGGGTGCCTGCGCCTCGGCTACAAGCGCGAGCAGTTCCAGCGGGAGACAGTCATCTCCAGCACCGAGCCGGCCCGGATCGACGAGCACGGGCTGACGTACGACGTCAGGATCGGGCCACGTGCCGAATGGGTAACCGAGCTGCACGTGCAGACATTGGGCTTGAACGGCCGTGATATCCGGGAGAGCCTCCAGGGCAGTCCCGGTCGGGTCAAGAAGGAGATGCGCCTGGACCTGGACCGGTGGCTCGCCGAAAGACCCCGCCTGGTCTGCGACTCCGAATCACTGATGAGGACCTACCGGCGCAGCCTCGTCGACCTCGCCGCGCTGCGTTTCACGCCGCTCACGGCCGGCGGACAACGCCTGCCTGCCGCCGGGCTGCCGTGGTTCATGGCCATCTTCGGTCGTGACAGCATCTTCACCAGTCTGCAGGCGCTGCCGTTCGCACCGCATCTCGCCGCTACGACGCTGCGCCTTCTGACGCTGGTGCAGGGCGTCGTGTTGGACGATTTTCGCGAGGAGGAGCCGGGAAAGATCATGCACGAGTTGCGCTACGGGGAAACGGTCGGGTTCGAGGAGCAGCCGCACTCACCGTATTTCGGCAGCGCCGACGCGACGCCCCTTTACGTGATCCTCATCGACGAATATGAGCGGTGGACCGGAGACGACAATGCGGTGCGGCTTCTTGAGCGCTCTGCGCGGGCGGCCCTGCACTGGATCGACGAGTACGGCGACATCATGGGCAACGGCTACATCTGGTACCAGCGCCGCAACGAGGTCAATGGCCTGGAAAACCAGTGCTGGAAGGACTCCTGGGACGCGATCTCCTACCGCGACGGCAGGCTGCCCGGCCTGCCCCGCGCCACCTGCGAGTTGCAGGGCTACGCCTACGACGCCAAGATCCGCGGCGCCCGCCTGGCCCGCGAGTTCTGGAACGACCCGGCGTACGCCGACCGCCTCGAACGGGAAGCCGCCGAGCTCAAGGAACGGTTCAACCGGGACTTCTGGGTGGAGGACGGCGAATACTACGCACTCGCTCTCGACGCCGACGGCGGCCAGGTCGACGCGTTGTCCTCCAACATCGGCCACCTGCTGTGGAGCGGCATCGTCGACCAGTCCCGAGCCGCGAAGATCGCCGAACACCTCCTCGGCCCCCGACTGTTCTCCGGCTGGGGCGTCCGCACCCTCGCGAAGGGAGAGGCCCGATACAACCCGCTCGGCTACCACGTCGGCACCGTCTGGCCCTTCGACAACTCCTTCATCGCCTGGGGACTACGCCGCTACGGCTTCACCCAGGAAGCCGCGCACATCGCCCAGGGCATCATCGACGCAGCCGAGTTCTTCGACGGTCGACTGCCAGAGGCCTTCGCCGGACATGACCGGGAGCTGACCAGATATCCCGTGCGATATCCGACGGCTTGCAGTCCGCAGGCGTGGTCGACGGGCACCCCCTTGCTGCTGCTGCGGACCATGCTCGGGTTGGAGCCGCGCGGGGAGCACATGGTGACCAGACCGGCGGTGTCCCGAGAGATCGGCCGGATCGAACTGCGGGACATCCCAGGCCGGTGGGGTCGCGCCGACGCCTTCGGACGCGGGCGCATCGGCTGAGAGCCGACGGTGCTCAGGCGGCGTACCGCGCGGCCATGTCGACGACGCGGAGGGCGGCGGCCACGACCAGGACGAAGGCCACCGTCGCGGCCACCACCTGCAGCGCGGCGAGCGCCACTGCCCACCGAAGATGGTCAACCCAGCTCGACCATGCGTCAGTCTCCAAACCCGGGTCGGGTCGCAACCCAGCTAGGGCGTGTCCTGTCGATCATGGAAGCCAGATGACGGCGGCGATCAGGACCAGGCTGGCGCGGTAGAGCGACGCGCGTTTCTCGTGGCGGGTGGCCAGGTCACGCCATTGCTTGAACCGGTTGAAGCAGCGTTCCACGACGTTGCGCTTCTGGTAGATCGCCTTGTCGAAGACGGGTGGTCGCCCACCGGCGCTGCCCTTGGCGGCCTGGCGGGCGACCTGGTCCGAGCGTTCGGGGATGACATGTCTGACCCCTCGTTGCCGCGACGCCCGGCGAATGGAGTCGTGGGCGTAGCCCTTGTCCGTGATCAGTTCCTCGGGGCGTTTGCGGGGCCGGACGGGTCCAGGCTCAGGGAGTGACGCGCGACGGCATGCATCACCTCCTGCGCCGCCGAGCGAGATGATCCACCGGGTCGGTTGGCCCGTCACCCTCGTGGCCCTCGCCGACGGCGACCCCGACCACGGGGTCCCGGTCGCCGGCACCGTCGGCATCACCGCCGGGGTCAGCCTCCGCGACGTCCAGATCGCTGTCCGACACGCCGACGCTCGCACCACCAGCGCTACGACCGGGCTCGTCAGAACCTCGACCGCCGCCCCAACAACATCGTCGCCGCGTAATGGCTTCATGCTGGCCGTCTCGTGCACTACGGCGCAGACACGTGCGCTTCACCGCGCCCGCCGCGTGCGACCATACGTTCTGCTGCAGCCAGGCCTACTCGACCATCTCGCTGACCATCGGCGTCGTCATCTACTAGCGCATTTCAAAGTCTGCTCGGAGTGGACTGTCAGCTAATCATGCGGGCGTATCCCGGGCAACGGGGCCGGCCGAACGTTGGGCGCCATCGGCGCAGGTCATCCGCACTGGCCGTACGGCTTGTCGACCGAGCAGTTTTGGATAAGCTTTCGCCCCGCCTGCCCACATAGCGTGCTGCACGTGATCAACGCTATTGGCGAGGAGATGTGATGAACAAGCAGACGATTACCGAGTTGACGACGACCGGGGTACGGCCGGGCCGTGGGGCGGATCGGGTCCTGTGGGCGGCCCAGTCCCTGATCGCCGCGGTCCTGCTGTTGGCGAGTTTCCCGAAGATCATCCGGGAACCGACGGTCGTCGGGAATTTCGCGGAGATGGGGTTCAACTCCGTCGCCACGCTGATGATCGGCTGTGTGGAGATCGCGGGTGCGATTGGTCTGCTGGTGCCACGACTGTCGGGACTGGCCGCCCTCGGCGTGGTCGGTCTGCTGATCGGCGCCACGATCGCGACGACGCTGGACATGGGTGTGGCACCGGCGCTCCTGCCGGCGGCGCTCGGAGTCATGGCCGCCATCGTCGCCCGGGGTCGTTGGTACCAGACCGTGGGGCTTGCCCGTTCGGTCCGTGCCGTCCTGCGGCGATAGGTCAGGCCGGCTCGCCGCCGAACCCGATCTCGTTGCCGTCCGGGTCGCGGAAGGTCGCCTCGCGGACCCCGTTGTCGTAGGTCTCGCGTTCGGCAGGCTCCAGGCCCCGCTCAGCGATGTGGGCGATGCGGGCGTCGGAATCGATGACGAAGACGATGTGCATGGCGTGCCCGGCATGGTCGGTTCGCACCTCGATGAACACGTACCGGTGCTCGGCGAGTTCCCACACTCGTCGCCTGTAACCGAACCCGTCCGAGGCGCACCTGTCAATCCACAGTGATGGGCGTGTCTACTCGTTCCGCGCGGCCATAAACGTGAAGGGACCCTCACCGGCGCCCCGAACCCGGGATCGACACCGACGGGCACCTGACCACCCTCAGGTTCTCCCCGTCACCCATCCCGGTCGGTGCCGATCCCGGCTCAACGATTCCCCCGTCACCAGCGACCCGCTGGATCCTGCAGGCAGCGGACTGGGCCATCGACCGTCCCTGGCTGCTCGGCGTCACCGCCGGCCTGTTCTGCGTCTGGATCGCCGTCCGGAACCTCGTCGCCGGCTGGCGGCACCGGTACCACGCCACCGGTGCCCGGCTGGTGACCATCGCCCCGCCACCGGAGGTCGACGAGCACGGTGCCGCCGCCCTGTGAACGAACCGTGCCGGCATCCTCACCCCGTCGCGCCGCCGGCTGTTCTACGGCACGCCGCACGTTGTCCTGCAGTACGCCTGGACCGGCCGGCCGCTGGTCATCTCCCTGTTTGCGCCCGCTGGTATTCACCCGCCCGTCCCAGCGCGGGTGTAAGCAGACGAGTGTCGCGCTTGGTCTGCGCGGCGCGCAGGACCTGATCTTCCCGCCACGGCGCGGTCGCCCTGAACCCGCCACGATCCGGCGCCCTCGGCACCGGCCAGGCATCCGCCGCGCGCACCCCGCCGTGCCGATGGGGTGGCACCAATGCGTCGGATCACCGCCGCCGGGCCGACTGTTCCTGGGATCGTCGGTACGGCTGGCGAGTGTTGAGCAGTAGGAGCGGGCGTGGGCAAGGAGCGGGACGGTGCCGGCCGGGATCGGCCCACGACTTCTGTGAGCCCATCAGCGGAGTTTCCGCCCATGTCGGCGCAGGACATTGAGGCGCTGCGCCGGCTCGGTGACCAGTGGCGGGCCGAGGAACCGGTGCGGGCGCTACCGGTGGATCCCGAGCTTCGCCCCTCCAGGCCGGGCGCTGCCCACGCCCGAGGGTCGAACGAAGAGTTCCGGCCGGACCAACCCGGTCAGCTGACCACGACGACAGCGGCGGAACAGCCCGACACGCTCCGGGGCCGACTCGCCGTCCGGGCACGTCGGGTGCTGCTCGGGCCACCCCTGTCCAGCGCGTCCACGCTGCGGGAACGCATGCGCAAACTGATCGCGCTGCCGATCCTCTCGTCCGACCTGTTGTCGTCGGTGGCGTACGGGCCGGAGGCGATGCTGACCATTCTGGTCCTCGCCGGAGGTGCGGCCCTGGGGCTGTCCTTGCCGATCGCCGGCGCTCTGGTTGTGTTGATGATCGCGGTCGGCCTTTCGTACCGGCAGACCGTGCGCGCCTACCCGCACGGCGCGGGCTCCTACCTGGTGGCCAGCGACAGCATCGGCCCCCGGGCCGGCCTGACCGCGGCGGCCGGTCTCATCCTCGACTACGTGCTGACCGTGTCCGTGTCGGTGGCGGCCGGAATCGCCGCGATCACCTCGGCTCTGCCGGCGCTGACCCCACTGTCCGTACCTCTGTCGTTGGCGGTCATCGCCGCCCTGCTGACCGGGAACCTGCGCGGGATCCGCGTCGCGGGAAACATCTTCGCCGCCCCCACCTACCTGTTCCTGATCGTGATCGGGGGGCTGACGCTTGTCGGGCTCGCGCAGGCCGGGGCACGCGGCTTCACCGTGACCCCGACGCCACCGGTGCCCGCGACGGAGGCTCTCGGCGTGCTGCTCATCGCGCGCGCATTCGCCTCCGGCGCTACCTCGATGACCGGCATCGAGGCAGTGTCCAACGCCGTACCGGCCCTCCGCCCCACCGAGTGGCGCAACGCCCGCACCGTGCTCACCTGGATGGTCAGCCTCCTGGTCCTCCTCTTCGCGGGCCTGATGTTCCTGATCCACCTCAACGGCCTGGTCCCGCGAGCGGACGAGACCCTGCTGTCCCAACTCGCTCACCGCACCTTCCCCCACGGACCGTGGTACGTGATCGTCCAGGCAGCCACCGCGCTGGTCCTGCTGCTGGCCGCGAACACCTCGTACAACGATCTGCCTCGGTTGCTGTACTTCATGGCCCGCGACGCCTACGTCCCGCGCCGATTCCTGCACCTGGGTGAACGGCTGGCCCTCAGCAACGGCCTGGTTGCCCTCTCAGTCTCCGCCGCGGTGATCCTCACCGCGTTCGGGGGCCGCACGCAGGCCCTGATCCCGCTCTTCGCGGTCGGTGTCTTCCTGGCGTTCACGCTCTCGCAGGTCGGCATGGTGAACCACTGGCGGCGTCACCGTGAACCGGGCTGGCGGCGCAGGGCCGCGGTAAACGCGTTTGGAGCGGTGCTCTCGGCGATCGTGCTGGTGACCGCCGCAATCACCAAGTTCACCGCGGGCGCCTGGGTGGTCGTCATCGCCGTGCCGGTGCTGGTGCTGGTGTGCCTACGGATACGACGGCACTACGACCAGGTACGGCAGACGGTGTCCCTGCGCCCCGCCCCCGCGCCAACACAGGTGCCCTCCGAAAACACGAGTGAGCCGGACATGACACAAGAATTCCTACCCCAACACATACGCCACCTACTCGTCGTCCCGGTCGCCCGGTTCGACCGGACAACCCTGCGTGCTCTCGCCTACGTGGTGTCGCTCGGCCAGCCGTCACTCGCCGTGCACGTCAGCCCCGAAGATCAGGAAGCCGACCGGCTCCGCGACGAGTGGACAGCCTGGGGCGACCACATCCGGCTGGAGACCGTGGCGTCACCGCACCGTGAGATCCTCGAACCCCTGGCCCAGTACATCGCCCAACTGCACGACAGAAGTCCAGACATCACTCTCACGGTGGTCATACCCGAGGTGGTGGTGGACCATCCGTGGCAGAAGATCCTGCACACACGAATCGAGCACCGCCTCCGCAAGGCCCTGCGCCGCCTACCCCGCGTCGTCATCACCAGCATGCCCATACGCCTGTCCGAGGCCCCTCCCCAGACCGCTCGCTGACGCGGGCTCGGGCCGACCGCGTGCCCTGACTCATTTGCCGAATGGTTTCCGAGCCGGGCAGGGCCAGCATCCTCGCCGGGTCTGTGGATCTAACGGCACCTCTCTGCTGCCAACGCCTTGACACAGAGGTTCGTTACTGGACAGCGGACGGGACGTGGGATCGGGTGCTCGCGGCGGCGCAGGTTCATGACGACGGCACACCGGTGCAGTGGGCGATCAGCGTGGACTCGTCGGTCGTGCGGGCACATCAGCATGCTGCTGGCGCCCGCCAAAAAGGGGGATCTACGACCAGTGCGGCGACGCCTGGTACGCAAGGTTCTGGCCCTTGCCGCGTCCATAAGTGCGGAACAGGATCCGCTGCGGGGAGGTGTGCAGCCTCCGGCCGAAGCCAGCAGGTGATGACCACCGCCAGAATGAGACGGCCCGTCTGCTGCCCGTGGCAGCGGCGCCGTCGCGAGGGCGGTGCGCAACCGGTTGAGGTCCGGTCGCCGCAGGCGAGGGCGTCATAAAGCGTTCCGTGACCGCGGCGGTCGGCGACCCCGTCCACGCACACCCGTCGAGAACTCGATACGGCGCTGGAGGAGAGACAGGGTGTCAGATCGTCCGTGGACGGGAGGTCCATTCGTGAGTCGACTCAAACAGAACCGTCCACCGTGGTGACCGCGGTGGTGGGCGGTGGCGTCAGCGATGCCACGGCCATCGCGGCGTCCCAGAGTGACGCCGAACAGTTCGGGGTGCTGTACGACCGGTACGCCGCCCAGCTCTACCGATACGCCCACCGGCGGATCGGGCCGGAACGGGCCGAGGACGTGGTCGCCGAGACCTTCCTCGCCGCGTTCCGGCGGCGGGGGGCCTACGACCTCGCCCGCACTGACGCCCGACCGTGGTTCTTCGGCATCCTCACCAAAGAGATCGCCCGGCACCGCCGGGCCGAGGAGGCCCGCTACCGGGCCATGGGACGGGCCGGGAGCGGCGACATCGCCGACGGGTTCGCCGACCGCGTCGCCGCCTCGGTCAGCGCCCAGGCGAACCGCCGCCCGCTGGTCGACGCGCTACGCCGACTTTCTCCCGGCGACCGCGACGTGCTGCTGCTCGTCGCCTGGAGCGATCTCAGCTATGAGGAGGTCGCCGAGACCCTGAACATCAAGATCGGCACGGTGCGCTCCCGGCTGCACCGCGCCCGCCGGAAGCTGCGCGACGCGCTCGGCGACACCAACCCCGCTGACTTCCTCGAGGTGGACCGATGAACGACCTGAAGACCCTGGACGAATTCGGCAGGACGCTCGACCCGGACACGGCCGTCCCGCCGGCCCGGCTGCGACACCGCGTGCTGACCGAGGCGAGGCATCCCCACGGCCGGTTCCGGGCGCCCCGGTTCACCGCGCCCCGGTTCGGTTGGCGCATGGCCGCGGTGGGCGGGATGGCGGCGGTGCTCACCGCCGGCGTCCTGGTCACCCAGGTGGTGCCGATGGACGGCCAGGCCCCGGCGTCCAGTGCGTCGGCCGCTGAGCGGATCCTGGCCGGTGCCGCCGCCCAGGCGCAACGCCAGCCCGCCGTCACCGTGCGGGGCAACCAGTTCGTCTACATCGAGTCGATTGCCACGGCGCTGAGCCGGAACGAGGCCGAGCCCGGGCCGGGGACGACCAGACCGATGCAGCGCCAGATCTGGCTCTCCGCCGACGGCACCCGGGACGGGCTGCTCCGCGAGCGTCCGCGCGGCGGCGCCGGTGACTGGGACGAGACCCCGCTGCCCGGCTGCCGCGACGGCAAGAGTGTCGCCACCAAGTACGGAAAGACCGCCGAGGTGGAGTGCACGCCCACCCCCGGTTACCACGCGGACGTGCCGACCGACGCCGACGCCATGCTGGTGTACCTCTACGCCAAGGGAGCGGGCACCAAGAACCCGCGCGACCAACAGGCGTTCACCGCGGCCGGCGACTTGATCCGGGAGGCGTACCTGTCGCCGGCGTCGCTCGCCGCGGTCTTCACCGCGGTCGCCAAGATTCCCGGTGTACGGGTGGTCGGCGACGTCACAGACGAGGCCGGGCGGGCCGGGGTGGCGCTGGCCCTGAACGAGGTGCAGGGCTTCCGCACCGAGCTGATCTTCGACCGGCAGAGCTACGCGTACCTCGGTGAGCGGTCGGTGGTCGTCCGCGACCAGGACGGGATGAAGGCCGGACAGACGATCAACTCGGCGGCGGTGCTGACCGTCGCAGTCGTCAGCAGCGCCAGCCAACTGCCGAAGTGACCGGTACGGGGCGAGCGGGCGCACGGGGGCCCTGCCCGCCCCGTACATCGGCACTCGAAGTGCAGCTCGTCATACGGGTCGTCCATGCCCGAGCCACGCGGTGCCGGCTCACCGGCAGCGCCCACGTCAGTAATACCGAGATCAGCGCGCCGTCATGGGGCAGGCCAGCGTGCCACACGGGGGAGATATCAGGATGCTCGACCTGCGACCGTCGCCCGGCCAGGCCGCGCGGTGTTCACTGGGCTGGGTGCAGGTCGCCGGGCCGCCTTGGCGTACCGGCTGGCATGTCCCCGCGGTGGTCAGCGGGCGCGGAGGCCCTCCAGCAGGCGGGCGAGTGCGGCCCAGGTCTGCGCCAGCGCGTGCGGGCTGGTCGTCGTGGCGAGCCACAGCGCTGACTCGTTCATCGCGCCGGAGAGCAGGTGGGCTAGCGGCGTGACCGGCTGCGCCGCGATCGTCCCGTCCGCGATCAGGTCGGCGAGCGCCTCGGCGAGGTGGCGCGCGGACGCCGCCTCGTCAAGGGCCCGCCACTCGGCCCAGCCCAGCACGGCCGGCCCGTCGACCAGCATGATCTGCTGGATTTCCGGGGCGGTGCTTGCGGTGAGGAACGCCCTGCAGCCTGCCGTCAACCGCGCCCACGAGTCGTCCTGCGCCTCGGCGGCCGCGACGACCTGCTCGGCCACCTCCTGCTGTACCTGCTCGAGGACCGCCCGGAAGACGTCGGCCTTGCTGGCGAAGTGGTGGTACAGCGCGCCTTTGGTCACGCCGGCAGCGGCAACAATCTGTGAGAGGCCGACCACGCCGTACCCCAGCGTTGCGAACAGCCGCCGGCTCTCGCGCACCAGCGCTTGCCGGGTCCGCACCCGCTGTTCCGCCCGCCGCATACGCCCCTGCCCGCCGCCCGCGGCCTCCCAGCGCCGCACCCACCGTTGACATACCGATGGTACGCCAATATCGTCAGCTCAGATACCGATGGTATGTGAATGGAGTGATCATGCGGTTGACCAGCTTCTACCCGGTGATCTGCACGGCGCAGCTGAAGGAGTCGCACGCGTTCTACGCCGAGTGGTTCGGCTTCGAGACCACGTTCGAGGCGGACTGGTATGTGAGCCTGCGCCGGCTGGGCCCACTGGCGTACGAGCTCGCACTCCTGGACCACACCCATCCGACGATCCCGGACGGGTTCCGGAAGCCGGTGCGCGGGCTGCTGCTCAACTTCGAGGTGTCTGATGTGGACGCGGAGTGGCACCGTCTCGTCGTCGAGGGTGGGCTGCGAGCGGAGCTGGACCTGCGTCGTGAGGACTTCGGTCAGCGGCACTTCATCGTGGCCGACCCCAACGGCGTGCTGATCGACGTCATCACGCCGATCGAGCCCACGGGCGAATACGCCGACCGCTAGGTGCGCTCACCGGACACGCCGGGCGTCGTCCGCCCGGACGGTGTGGCGCTGTCCCACTCTCGATAGCGATCAGATTCCCCCATGGAGGTCGACGAGGACGGGTCCCCCTCCGCACACCATTCTCCTGCTGCAAGCCGGCACCTACCTCGGCGCCCGTGACCATCCCAGTCCGCCTCTGCAGCACCGCTATCTCCGTTGCGACGGCGAGGACGAACCGCCGACATTCCGGTACGACGGGCCCCTCCCCCACGACCAGTGACCTCATCAGGCGGGCAATAGGCCGGAGTGAAGGGTTGCCCTCGAACGCATATCGGCGCACACAGCCCAGCCTGGCGAACTCGATCGCGCAGTTGTGCTCGCGGGTCGACTCGGTCAAGGCCTGGCCTTTCTGCCGACGGTGGGGCACGCGCAGGCCGGTGCCGGAGTAGGCGGCGTCGGCGAACCCGCCCGGGCCCTCCGTCGGCGTGCAGCCGGCCGGTGAAGATCGCGGCGAGTCCGGACTCGCGCCAGGCCTTCGCATCGTGCATCGCTCCTGTCTGGGGTACACCGGTGAGCACGAGGGTGCCGTGGAAGGAGCCGACGACCTGGATGTTGAACCGGCACCGGTGGCGCCTTCCGGAGTACGTGCCGGAGGTGTATGGGCTATCGCCCAACGCGAGCGCCTCGGCTACGTCGTCACGATCATCCCCGCAACCGCCTGACCAGCACATCACTCACATTTTCGAGTCAACGCTTTCAGCCCTCTGCCGGTAGTCGGCCAGCGCGCGCGGCTTCCGGCATGTTAGCGGCGCGTGAGCGGAATCGTTCACCGCCGGCTAACGCGACCTCCGGATACTTACGCAGGGCAGTCTGGCGAGGAGGGTGTATGCGGGTGCTGGTGGTGGACGACGAAGAGCCGCACCCCGCTCGATGTGGCGATGGCCCGCCCGGACAGCCCGCCGCGGGTGCTGCGGCTCGGCGAGAACCTGCTCGCGGTCAACCTGCGCCACGAACGGCTGATCGACTCGCTGCTCACCCTGGCCAAGGCAGACGAGGCGGTCACCGACCGGCGGTCGGTCGACCTGGCGCAACTGGCGGGGTATGCGCTCGACGTCACCGCGAAGGCGGCCGCGGAGCAGCAGGTGCAGGTCCAGGCGCAACTCGCGGCGGCGCCGGTGGTCGGCGACCCGAACCTGCTGGAGCAGTTGATCCGCAACCTGGTCGACAACGCGGTCCGCTACAACCACCCGCACGGCTTCGTGTGGGTGCAGACCCTGGCCGAGGCCCGGCAGGCCGAGATCATCGTGACCAATACGGGCGCGCTGATCTCGCCGCACGAGGTGCCGGCGCTGTTCGAGCCGTTCCGCCGGCTCACCGACCGGGTGGGTTCGGCCAGGGGCAGCGGTCTGGCCTGTCCATCGTGCGTGCGGTCGCCCAGGCCCATGGCGGCGACGCGCTGGCCATCCCCCGTCCCGACGGCGGCCTGTCCGTGCGCGTGATCCTGCCCCGCACTGACGCCCCGCGGGCGTGAACCCACGCCCACACCCGAAGAATCAGTAAATCGATCGACTTCCGATTATGTTAGCGGGATGTGTGGAAATCTGCTCACCGCCCCATAACACCACCTCTGCTGGACTGCGTACCGAGACGGCGGGTGAACCCTTCCGGCGTCCAGCACAGGCATCGCGTACGACATTCCCGTCGGAGCGGACACGTCGCACGCGATGCGAAACCTACCTCCAAAGGAGACGTGGATGCCGATCGACGGCAGACGTGTGGGCCGGCGTTCAGGGCGTGGCATTCGGTACGCGGCAGTGGCGGCGTGCACGCCGTTGCTAGTGGCGGTGTTGACGGCGTGCGGGCCGGGACAGTCGGAGACCACCGGCGAGGCGAACTCCGGCACCGGCGGCCAGTGGGACGCGTACGACAAGCAGAAGCAGAACCTCGCGACGTGCCTGAACGAGAAGGGCCTGTCGGTCCGCTACCTCGGTCACGACAAGATGGTGGATTTCTCGGGCCTGCCGGAGGGCGAGCTGACTCCCGAACTGGTCGAGTGCTTCCAGAAGTGGCCCGCGCTGGACCCCCCGGTAAAGGACACGCTCCCCAAGCCGACCGAGGAGCAACTGCGCGAGCGCCGGGCGATCGCGGCGTGCATGCGCAACAACGGCGTGCCGGACTACCCCGATCCTGATCCCGACCCCGCCCCGGTCGACGCCGCCACCGAGAGCCGCCAGAAGCAGGAACTCAGGGGCCGGATGGCGGAACCGGCGTACAAGGCGGCGTCGGCGATCTGCAATCCCAAGAGCACCGACGGGCCGGGTGTCGGATGAGCGGCCGATGGCGCCGTGTGCTTTTCGGTGTCGTCGCCGCCGCGGTGGTCGCCGCGGCGGCGGCGATGTCCGCCGGGGCCTTCGCGGGGGGCGGGGACGACAGCCCCGTCGGCACTCCCGCGGTCGACACGGTCAAGGTGACGCGGTCCACGATCACGGCGGCCACGGTCGTCGAGGGCGAGATCGGCTACAGCCAGCCGTCGGCGGTCACGTCCAAGGCGGCCGGCACCCTGACCTGGCTCGCGGCGGCCGGCAGCACGGTTCGGCGCGGACAGCCGCTGCTGCGTGCGGACAACAACCCGATCGTGCTGCTCTACGGCGGGCTGCCGTTCTACCGGGTCCTCGCCGACGCGGTCAAAGGCCCGGACGTCGCCCAGCTCGAGGCGAACCTGGTCGCGCTGAAGTACACCGGCTTCGAGGCCGACACCTCCTACTCGGCGTCGACCGCGGCCGCCGTCAAGCGGTGGCAGAAAGACCTGGGGCTGCCCGTCACGGGCACCGTGGCGCCGACGGACGTAATCGTCGCACCCGGTCCGCTGCGGATCGCCACCCCGACGGCCCGGCTCGGGGCGCCGGCAGCCGGTGACATCCTCACCGCCAGCCCGACCACCCTCATCGTCACCGCGAAGGTGCCGGCCACCGCACCCGACCTGGCCAAGAAGGGCGCCAAGGCCACCGCCGCGCTGCCCGACGGCGCACCGGTGGAGGCGACCGTGCTCGGCGTGGTGACACCCACCGAAGGCACGCCCACGGATCCGCCGCCGGGTCAGGGGGAGCCCAAGGTGACCGTGCAGCTGGTCCTGAAAGCCACCGCCGAGCCGGAGCCCGGGCCGGTGACGGTCCACTTCGTCACCGCCGAGCACGCCGACGTGCTCGTCGTGCCGATCCAGGCGCTGCTCGCCATCGGCGAGCGTGGCTACGGCGTGGAACTGCGTGACGGCGCGACCAGCCGGGTCGTGCCCGTGGAGACGGGGCTGTTCGCGGGCGGCAAGGTCGAGATCAGCGGCGACGGCATCGCCGAGGGCGTCACAGTGGGGGTCGCGCAGTGAACGTGGTCAAGCTGACGGACGTCACCAAGACCTACCCCGGCGGGGTACGGGCCGTTCGCGGGGTCAGCCTCGACATCGCATACGGCGAGGCGGTCGCCGTCGTCGGGCGTTCCGGATCGGGCAAGTCCAGCCTCCTCAACCTGATCGGCACCCTGGACCGCCCCACCAGCGGCCAGGTCCGCATCGGCGGGCACGACGTGGCGGCCCTGTCCGACCGGCAGCTGTCCGGCCTTCGGGCCGCCACGATCGGCTTCGTCTTCCAGCAGTTCCACCTGACCCCGGGCGTCGCGGTGCGGACGGCGGTGGCCGACGGCCTGCTCTACTCGAGCGTGGCCGCCCGGGAGCGGCTGAGGCGGGCCGACGCCGCGTTGGAACGGGTCGGCCTGGGCCACCGGCTGCACCACCGTCCGCACGAGCTGTCCGGCGGTGAGCGGCAGCGGGCGGCGATCGCCCGGGCGCTGATCGGCGATCCGCCGCTGCTGCTGGCCGACGAGCCCACCGGCAACCTCGACTCCGCCTCCGGCGAGACCGTGCTGGGTTTGCTGACGGAGCTGAACGCGGCCGGCACCACCGTCGTGGTCATCACCCACGACCGGGAGTTGGCGGCACGGCTGCCGCGGCGGGTCGAGGTCTCCGACGGACTCATCGTGCGCGACGAGCGCGAACCCGGCGTGGTGCCTTTCGCCGCGCGGATCGGGGCGGCCCTGTGAGCGCCCCACCCCGCCCCGGGCGGCTGTCGCCGGGCGATGTGCTGCGGGTCGGCGCGGCCGGGCTGCGATCGCGCCGACTGCGGGTGTTCCTGTCCGCGCTCGGTATCGCGATCGGCATCGCCGCGATGATCGCCGTGGTCGGCATCTCCAGCTCCAGCCAGGCCGAACTGGACCGGCAGCTGGACGAACTGGGCACCGACCTGCTGACTGTCGAGCCGGGCAGATCGTCGGACGACAAGCCGACGCAGCTACCGGACGAGGCGATACCCATGATCGCAAGAATCGCGTCGGTGGAGGCGGTGTCGGCGGTCGGACAGCTGCCCAACGTGCACGCGTACCGCAACGAGCACGTCAACCCCGCGCAGACCGGCAGCCTCGCCGTGTACGCGGGCCGCCTCGACCTGCCGGAAACGGTCGGGCTCAGCCCGGTCAGCGGGCGGTGGCTGAGCCAGCCCACCGCCGACTTCCCCACTGCCGTGCTGGGCTGGACCGCGGCGCAGCGACTCGGCATCGACGACGCCACGGCACAGCCGCAGATCGTGCTCGGCAAGCAACGCTTCACCGTGGTGGGCGTGCTGCGGCCGGCGCCGCTGGCCGAGGAGCTGGATTGCGCCGTGCTCGTCAGCTGGTCGGCCGCGACGGCCTACCTCGGCTTCGACGGGCACGCGACGACCGTCTACACGCGTACGGCGGAGGACGCTGTGGTCACGGTGCGCAAGGTCCTTCCGCGCACCGTGAAACCGACGGCGCCCAGCGAGGTCCTGGTCTCGCGGCCGTCCGACGCGCTGGCCGCCAAGACGATCACCGAGAACACGTTCAGCGGCCTGCTGCTGGGCCTCGGCGCTGTGGCGCTCCTGGTCGGCGGGATCGGCGTCACGAACACGATGGTCATCTCGGTACTCGAACGCCGGTCGGAGATCGGCCTGCGCCGGGCGCTCGGGGCCACCCGCGGCCAGATCCTGCTGCAGTTCCTGGTGGAGTCGCTGCTGCTGTCAGCGCTCGGCGGCCTCGGCGGCATCCTGATCGGCGTCGTGCTGACCGGCGGGTACGCGGCCACGCAGGGCTGGCCGGCCGTGGTGCCGCTGTGGGCGACGGCGGGCGGGTTTGCCGCGACGCTGCTGATCGGCGCGGTCGCGGGACTTTACCCCGCCGTGCGGGCCGCCCGGCTCACGCCGACGGAAGCGCTGGCGGGCGTCTGAGCCGACCGGCCGGCGGCGTCCCGATCGGGGTCGCCGCCGGCGCGCACCGATCCCGAGGGCGGCCGCGAGGGCTGGGCGTTCGCGGGCACCGCCGCGGCGATCGCCCTGGCCGTGGCGTCGCTGTTCGCCGGCCTCTACCCGTTCGTACTCCCGTCGACCGTCGACCCGGCCGCCAACAGCCTGACCGTGGCCAACGCGTCGTCCACGCCATACACCCTGAAGATCGTGACCTGGGTGGCCCTGGTCTTCACCCCGATCGTGCTGCTCTACCAGGGCTGGACCTACTGGGTGTTCCGCAAGCGCATCGACACCCGCCACATCCCGTACGAAGTCGCTCAGCTGCCCGCACCCGGCGACCGCGCCGCCGCCGGATAACCCCGCCCGCGCCGCAGCTTGCGGCTGCTCACCGAGACACTGCCACACTGCGGGTCGACATCGGCCGCTCGGCGCTGTGGCGCTACCGCTCGCCGACGCGACCTAACCGTGCACGGCGGTCTACGTCGACCCGGAACCTGGAGCCCGCTTCCTCGGCGACCCCGACAACCCGTACCGTGCCGCCGAGGTCACGGCTGAAGCTATCGCCGCCACGATCCGCCCCGAGTTCCTCGACGAACACGGCCACCTCGCCGTTCACATACTCCACCGAGCCGTCCTCGCCGGCGGCCCGGTCCTGCGCTGACCCTCCCACCACCCGGCGCGGCCCGCCGCGACGGGGCGGGGCGGGGTCAGGGGTGGGGCGCGTCGTGGGGCTCGGGCAGTGCCGGGGCGACGATCACCGGTTCGGCGAGTGGGTGGGCGGAGCGGGGCAGGATCACTCGGACGACCAGGCCGCCGCCGGGACGGGGCACCGCCACTGCGTCGCCGCGGTGGGCCTGCGCGACCGCACGCACGATGGACAGCCCGAGGCCGCTGCCGCGCGACGAGCCGACCCGGTCGGTGAGCCGCCGGAACGGCTCGAACAGCGTGGGCACCTCGTACGACGAGATCACCGCGCCGGTGTTGCTCACCACGATCTCGGCGTGGCGGGGCCGGGCGACGGTCTGCACCCGCACCCAGCCGCCCTCGACGTTGTAACGCGTCGCGTTGTCGATCAGGTTGCGGATCATCTGCTCCAGAAGGATCGGGTCGCCCGTCACCGGCGCCGGGGCCAGCTCGCGGCCGATCTGCACGGCCAGCCGCCCGGCCAGGGCCTCGGTCGTGTCGGCGGCGATGGTCGCCAGCTCCGCGACGTCGACCTGGCGGCGCTCGGTCACCGCGTCCTCGGCGCGCGCGAGCGTCAGCAGGGCGTCGATGAGCCGTTCGTGGCGCTGGTTGACGGCGAGCAGGTTCTCGCCGAGCTGGCGCACCTGCGGCGGGCTGTCGGGGCGGGCCATCGCCACCTCGACCAGGGTGCGGTTGAGTGCGATCGGGGTCTTCAGCTCGTGGGCCGCGTTGGCGATGAATCGGCCCTGGCCCGCGAAGGCCTCGTCGAGGCGGTCGAGCATGCTGTCGAACGAGTCGGCGAGGCTCTTCACCTCGCCCGGCGGGGCGTCCAGATCGATGCGCTTGTGCAGGGTGCGCCCGGCGATCCGGTGCGCGGTCGCGGTGATCATGCTGAGCGGGCGCAGCAGCCGCCCCGACACGAACCAGCCCGCCACGGTGACCATCACCCACACCACCAGCAGCGTCAACCCGCCCTTGAACAGCAGGTTCGACTGCATCGAATCCATGATCGCCTGCTTGGAGGCGAAGCTCTGCCCGATGAACTCACCCGCGACGGCCTGTTCCTCCGGCGGGAGCACTGCGTACTTCTCCTCGTACGCGACGTTCAGGCTGTACTCCATGCTGTTGTCGACCAGGATCAGCGTCCCCGTCAGCACCGCCCCGCCCGCCATGGCAAACAGCAGGCTGAACACGACGGTCAGCCGGACCCGCAGATTGCCACGCCAGCACCCCATCAGCGGATTCGATAGCCGATGGCGGTCACCGTCTCGATCGGCTGCGGCTCGCCCAGCTTGCGGCGCAGGCCGCTGATGGTGACCCGGACGATGGTGGTGAACGGGTCCATGTGCTCGTCCCAGACCTTCTCCAGCAGCGTCTCGGCCGACACCACCACGCCCTCGGCCCGCAGCAGCTCCTCCAGGACCGCGAACTCGCGGCGGGACAGGCTCACGTAGCGGCCGTCGCGGTACGTCTCCCGGTGGTGCGGGTCGAGCCGGATCCCGGCCCGCTCCAGCACCGGCGGCGTCGCCGGGCGGGCCCGGCGGCCCAGCGCCCGCACCCGCGCCACCAGCTCGGCGAACGCGAACGGCTTGGGCAGGTAGTCGTCGGCGCCGAGGCTGAGCCCGGCGACCCGCTCGGCCACCGTCACCGACACCGTGAGCATCAGCACCCGCACGTCCAGGCCCTGCGCCACGACCTGGCGGCACACCTCGTCGCCGTGCACCCCCGGCAGGTCGCGGTCCAGGACCATCACGTCGTACGCGTTGACCGCGAGCTTCTCCAGCGCCGCCGCCCCGTCGTAGGCGATGTCGACGGCGATGGCCTCCTGCCGCAGCCCCTCGGCGACGGCGTCGGCCATCAACTCCTCGTCCTCCACGACCAGGACCCGCACCCCGCCACCTCCTCGACCGACCGGACCGACCGCTCGCCAAGTATGCACGGGCGTTGTTAGCGCAGCGTTAGTGAAATCCCTCTCGGCACCCTCACACGCCCTGCTGTTGACTACCGAACGTGACTGGAGAGCTGGCTGAGGCAGTCGTCGACCTCGCGGCGGTCCCGGGCAACGTCGAACGGATCGCCGGGGCCACGACCGCCGCGGTGATGGCCGTGGTGAAGGCGGACGGGTTCGGCCACGGCGCGCTGCCGGTGGCCCGGGCCGCGCTGGCCGGCGGCGCCGGCTGGCTCGGGGTCACCAGCGCCGCCGAGGCGCTGGAGCTGCGCTCCGCCGGGCTCACCGCGCCGGTGCTGAGCTGGCTGCACGGCCCCGACGCCGACTTCGCCGCGCTAGCCGCCGCCGACGTCGACGTGTCCGTGGCCGCCCCGGAGCTGCTCGACGCGGTCGCCGCCGCGGCCCGCGGCACCGGCCGCACCGTCCAGGTCCACCTCAAGATCGATACCGGCATGTCGCGGCACGGCGCGACCGCCGACGCCTGGCCGGAGCTGGTCGCCTGGGCCCGCAAGTACGAGCGGGAGGGCGTGCTGGCCGTGCGCGGCGTGTGGTCGCACCTGGCCACCGCCGACTCCTCGCCGTACGGCGTGACCGCGCAGACGGCCGCGTTCGCCGAGGCGGTGGCCTACGCCCGCGACGCCGGGCTGGACCCGGAGCTGCTGCACCTGGCCAACTCGGCCGCCGCCTTCACCGCCCCGCAGACCCACTCCGCGCCGCTCGTCATCGCGATCATGTCCAGCAAAGCGGCCGAAGACGCCAAATACCATCAGGCCCTCCTTGCTGAAGCCGCCGCACATGTAGTAGCCACTCTCACGTGAGCGCGGATGGTGACTGCTGGCTGAAGCCATGAAGCAGCGGCGCAGTTGGGCCTCAGCCCAACTGCCAGCCGAGGTGCGACAGCACTACTTTGCGGCCTGCGCGGTACCGGCTCACCGGCAGCGCCCACGTCAGTGATACCGACATCAGTGCACCGGCTGCGCAATGGAGCAGGCCGGCGTGCCACACGGGGGAGATATTAAAATGTTCGACTCTGCGACGACCCAGGTGATCGAACCGGTCCCGCCACAACCGCCGGCTCGGCGTCGCGCACGCGGCCTCCGGATGCTGGTCGCTGGCCTGCTGACCCTGCTCCTGGGCGGCACCACGCTGGTGGCGGTCGAGCCGCTGCGCCGCCCGTTGCCCGCGCCGACCGTCACGCGAACGCTGCCGGCGTCGACGATCATCCCCGGCACGGCCCCGGCGGTGCCGTGGCCGAAGACCGGGCAGGCTGCCCTCTCCGTCGAAGGGCTGGGCTCGCTCGGCACGTCGGGCGGGAGCAACCCGGTGCCGATCGCGAGCGTGACAAAGGTGATGACCGCGTACCTCATCCTGACCGAGCACCCCCTCAAGCGAGGCCAGCAGGGACCGAAGCTCACCGTCAGCGCGGAGCAGGCAGCCGCATACCCGAGAGAGCTGGCGCGCGGCGAGTCCCTCGTGCCGGTCGTCGCGGGCGCGGTCTTCACCGAGCGCCAGGCGCTCCAGGCGGTGCTGCTCCCGTCGGCGAACAACATGGCGCGGATCCTCGCCGCTTGGGACGCCGGCAGCGTCGAGGCATTCGTCGCCAAGATGAACGACACCGCCGCCGCGCTCGGCATGACCGACACCCATTACACCGATCCGTCCGGGCTCGACCCGGACACCGTGAGCACCGCCGTCGACCAGGTGATCCTGGCCCGCAAGGCGATGCAACTGCCGGCATTCGCGGAGATCGTGGCGCAGAAGAAGGCCACCCTGCCCGTCGCCGGCACCGTGCAGAACTACAACTCCCTGGTCGGCCAAGACGGCGTCGTGGGGATCAAGACCGGGTCCACCGACGAGGCCGGCGGCTGCCTCGTCTTCGCCGCCGTCGTCAAGGTCGGCGGCCGGAAAATCACCGTCGTGGGCGCCGTCCTGGGGCAGCCCGGCGCCAACACCCCTGCGCAGCTGGACCGGGTGTTCCGGGCGACTCGTCCGCTGGTCCGCACCGCCGCCACCGCGATTACGGTGCACCCGATCGTCCGGGCCGGCGATCAGGTCGCCACCGTGCGGGGCCCGCTCGGCACCAGCACGACGATCAACGCCTCGCAGGACCTGACCGTGGTGGGATGGCCCGGCATGCGGGTACGGCTGGACGTCGACATCCCGGCCGTACCGGCACGGCTGCCGGCCGAGGCCGAACACGGCCGGGTCAGCGCGGTCGTCGGCGAGGGCAGGCCGGTCGCCACCGCGCTACGCACCGGCGTACGGCTGGAGCCTCCCAGCACCTGGGATCGCATCCGACAGCACCGCTGAGCCGGCGGCGCTCTGGCCCGACGCCGCCGGCCAGGCGCTCGGGCGGCATGAGTCTCACGGAGTCGTAGCCCTGGGCTTGTCGAATGGATCGGGGTAGCGGATCCCGAGGGGCGGAGCGACGTCGAGGTTGGCGTGCTGGTCGTCGGATGCGGACCGGTTGGTGGAGTGTTGGCGGGGCTTCTCGGTGTCCACGGAACCGGTGTGGTGGTGGTCGACCAGAACCACGAGCCCTATCCGAGGCCGCGTGCTGCCACTCTCGACCGCGAGGTGATGCGGATCCTCGGCTGGGTGCCGGGCTTGGCCATCGGGACGTGGGCAGTGGGGGTGCGACGGTCGCGGGTGGTCGGGCCCGACCACCGGCCGTCGCCCCGGTCGCGCGAGGCTCGACGACGAGGCGCTGCTCGACGGGTACGAGCGGGAGCGGCGCCCCGACGTGCGGGCCACGACCATGATGGCCCTGCGCACCGGCCGAATCGTGCAGAACCGCAGTCGGGTGAGTGCGGCCTTGCTGCATACCGCCGGTGCCATGCCTGGAGGAGCTCGCCAGTAGCCGCGCCCAGCCGCCCAGCCTGGGCGTCGCCTTCCCAGAGGTACGGCCGGCCCCCATCCCGGCACCGGTCGGCTCCTGCCCAACGCTCGGGCACCTACGCCAGACGGTACCGTCGTCCGAATCGACGACCTTATCGGCAACCACTGGGCGAAAATTGGGTACGGCACCGACCCGCACACCCACTTCGATGCTGACGCCCGTCAGCGTAGCGGCGGTCGATCAGACCCAGCTCGTGCTGGTGGCCGCCGAGGCCGAACTGCAGCAGGGCGTAGCCGGCGCCAAGGGCGCGTTCGTCTTCGTTGCGGGTATAGCGCCGCCCGCCGGGGATGGTGAGCAGCTTGCCCAATCCAGCGTGCTTTCTGCGCCCAGGGGCAAAGGGATGACGGAAGTCCGGCCTCGCGGCTGCCGAACCGCCAGATAATGCGGGTGTCAGCCTGCGGTTTATCCCCAGGGGCGGCCGGCTGGCTGATCGAAGTGCCGTCGGAAGGAGCAGCAGTCGGATGAGCACTATGCACGCCGTGAGAGCCCACACCAGGGGCGGCCCGGAGCAACTCGTGTACGAGGAGGTGCCGCGGCCCGAGCCGGGGCCCGGTGAGGTGTTGGTGGCCGTGAAGGCTGCTTCCATGACGCCCCGCGAGCTCACCTGGCCGGAAACCTGGACGCACAGCTCGGACGGGACAGGGCCCGAGCGCACGCCGATCATCCCGTCGCACGAGTTCTCCGGAGTCGTCGCGGCGTCCGGGGCGGGGGTGGAGAGCCCCGCCGAGGGTGAGGCCGTCTACGGGTTGATCCCTTTCACCCGCGATGGCGCGGCCGCCGAGTACGTCGCCCTGCCCGCGGCCGTCGTGGCGGCCAAACCCGCCACCGTTGACCATGACCACGCCGCAGCGCTCCCACTGGCTGCGCTGAGCGCCTGGCAGGCACTGGTGGACCACGCCGACCTGCAGGCCGGCCAGCACGTGTTGGTGCAGGGCGGCGCCGGCGGGGTGGGGAGCTACGTGGTGCAGCTCGCGGCCGGTCTCGGTGCTGGCGTGAGCGCTACGGCGGCGGCGGCCGACCTGGAATTCGTCAAGGGTATGGGTGCCGCGCAGGCCATTGACTATGCGCACGACCGCTTCGAGGATCACGTCAGCGACGTGGATGTCGTCGTTGATCTTGTCGGAGGAGCGACGCAGTCGCGGTCCTGGTCGGTTCTGAAACCGGGCGGCATTCTGGTCACCCTCTCCGCGCCTCCCGACCAGCAGGAGGCAGCCCGGCACGGCGTCCGCGGGGTGTACTTCATCGTCGAGCCCGACCAGAAGGCGTTGCGTTCCATCGCCGAGCTCGTCGATGACGGCCGGTTGCGGCCGGTGCTGGACCGCGTGCTGCCCCTCACTGAGACGCGCTCAGGTTACGAGGCGCTCGAGACTGGTAAACGCCGCGGTAAGATCGTCATCCACGTCGCCGACTAGGTGTATCGCCCAGCGCCGTTGCTTACGCAGGTGACGGGTGATTTGCCGCCGACTGAGGTGTGGCGAGAGCCTGGAAAGCAATCCCGTTCTGCTGGACGAACTCCTCGTCGCCGTCAACAACCTGTGTTTCTTCCGTGCAGGCCGCCTCGTGGTGCCGTAGCCGCCGCGCCCCGGGCGACGGACCGGCCGAGGTGCTGGTCAGGTACAGCCGCCCGGTGGCCACCGCGCTGGCCCGCGCCCGCGAGGGCATCAACTTCGCCTGCCTTACCGCCAAGCTCGCCGCCGACCATGCCGGCAGGGAATCCCAGCTGCGGGAGATGCTCAGAGAACTGCGGGGCCATGGCGTCCTGGTCAGCGAACTGCGCCGGCCCGCCGACGTCACCGACCCGCTGCGCCCTATGAAGACAGCAACAGGTTGTTTAATCAGCTCGCGTCGGCCGTCAACCCCGCCTGCCGATTTGCCTCTGCCTTCAGCACTCCGGATGCTTGAAGCACCTCGCTGATGGCAAGACGTAGCCGCGAAGCGAGCACCTTCCCGCAGAACCCAATATCCTCGGCGCTGGCTTGGTTGACTTCCTCGATGGCCTGCTGTGCCCGTGCGCGCGCAAGGTCGGGCTCTCGGCCGGCGAGGAAGTCGCGATGCAGCAGCCTCACCGCCTGGCTGAGGTGCTCGATCGACGCTGGAAGGCTGGCCGGTACCGGCTCACGCTGCCGTAGCGTCGATACGACCCAATGCGACATCTCTCGGCTGTTGGAATAGGCGTATTGGAGGTGCTGGGAGGCATGCTGGTAGCGGCGCAGAATTCCTAATCGTCGCCACCGCCAGGGTGAGAGAACCGCGATCTCCGCCGCGGCAGCGACCATCTCGACCGTCTTGTTTCTCTCCTCCTCTGCCGCAACCAAGCGCTGCGAGGCGCCCTCGGCCTGTCGAACGTCACGCTGCTCCAATGCCTGAGCGGCAGCCGTGAGACTACGTGCGAAGACATCCAGCGTCGGGCCGGCAGAGCGATTGACGACGCGGACGGGGTTGGCCGGAATGATCAGCAGCGCCACGGCGATCGCGGTCGTCCCTCCGATCAGCCCGTTGACGGTCCGCGCCACAGCCAGGTGTGAATGTTCCGCGGACAGCGTTCCCAGCAGCAAGGCGGTGCTTCCTGCATGAACCATGACGGCGCCGCTCCCGTGGATCAACGCTGCCGACGAGATCGCAAACGCCACGATCAAGGCGGTTTGTACAGGTCCCGTCCCGATGATCTGGAGGATCAACTGTCCGATCAGCACCCCAACAATCACCCCGGCGATAAGTTCCGCCGCTCGCCTGATCCGATTGCCAAGAGCCGCTGCGATCGTGCCGATCGCGGCGGCAGGCGCAAACAACGGCTGCGGATTGTGCAGCACGTCGCGCGCGATGAACCAGGACAGACCGACCGCTGCACCCGCTTGAACCGCGATAATGAGGTAGGTGCGAAGCCGCTCGTAAGCCCCCCGGCTTTCTCGCCACACCATCTCCTCTCCCAGACCCCGATCTCGGCTCGGCACGTTCAACCTCCGAGGAGCAACGGAGGCGCGGGGTCATGTCTGCGGTCACCGCTCGGGGTGGTGGTCCTGCGGGGTGTGGCCGGGCACGCTGATGCAGCGCTGGCCTGGTAGGGATTTGCGCATGGGGCAGGCCCGGAATTCCGGGCCCTCGGGGCACGGATGCCCCAGCTCACAGGCCGCCTGGCTGATGTCGTGGGCCGCTGGAGTGCTTCTTGGTCCGAGGCCACGGCTCCATTCTCCTGGATCCCAGTCGTCTGGTCCCGGCATCAACGGAATGGATCTGGTAAGGGAGCCCGTGTAGTCAACCGGACCTTGACACGGGTTGTCGCGCTGCCCGCGATGGGACCGTGGTGTGCGACAAGGCCGGGGACGGGATGCGGCGCGTGCACCTCCGGGCGGGCTCGTGGCCTGCCGGCAATAGCCGGCCGGCCCGAGGGGTCGCTGAGGCTCCGGGGTCATGGGCGGCTCGCAGGGGCCGCCGTGCAGCGACTCCCCCGTGACCCTGGAGGGGCGGCCCCCGCACACTCCGCGCCGCATCCCCACCACGGCCGGTGGTGACTCGCGCTTCGACGCGATGGCCGCCGCGCCCCGGCTGGCTGCCGGCCCACCAGTTCGCCACCCCGTCGGCCTGTCATTCTCCGGCGGCCCCGGGTTCCCCGGGCTTGCGCGCCAAGCCGCCGGGCACCGGCGGGGCGCAGCGGCCGCGGAGCGCGAGCCCGGCTGTCGAACTCAGCGCAGCCGCGGTGACCCGCTAGGTGCGGCAAGTCGTTGGGCGATGCCGGGTGGTTGAAGGGTCGGTACTGGGGTTTCGGGCCTGGACCATGTGCGCGGGGTCGGCGCCGGAGTGTCGAGGATCACTTCGGGCGGGGCTGCGGTCACTCAACCATATGAAGAGGTCTTCAATTGCCTAATTGCTAGTCATGTTGGGAGGGCGTGTGGCGCTACCGCTGTACGAGAGAAAAGCGGAGTTCTTCCGCACGCTCGGGCATCCGGTGCGTATCCGGGTACTGGAGCTGCTTGGCGATGGGCCGATGCCGGTGCGGGATCTGCTGGCTGAGGTGGAGATCGAGGCGTCAAGCCTGTCTCAGCAGCTGTCGGTGCTGCGCCGGGCCGGGATCGTGACGTCCCGGCGGGACGGGTCGGCAGTCATCTACGCACTCGCAGGCCCGGACGTGGTCGATCTGATGCGGGCGGCCCGACGCTTCCTCACCGAAATGCTGACAGGTCAGGCTGAGCTGCTGGAGACGCTCCGCGAGGACCAGGACAACGCCGACGACCCGTCGCTCCCGGTGCCGCGGTGAGCGCCGCCGCCCTCGCCCGCTCAACCTGGCGCCGGGTGGCTGTCCTACTGCCGACGAAGGCGGATGTCGCCGCGATGCGTCGGCAGCCCCGCCGCGACCTCATCGCTGGGCTCACGGTTGCGGTGGTCGCGCTGCCCTTGGCGCTGGGGTTCGGGGTGTCCTCCGGCCTGGGGGCGGCCGCCGGCTTGGCGACCGCCATCGTGGCCGGGATCCTCGCGGCGCTGTTCGGCGGGTCCAATCTGCAGGTGTCTGGGCCTACCGGCGCGATGACGGTGGTGCTGGTGCCGATCGTGGCGACCTACGGACCCGGGGGTGTGCTCACCGTCGGTGTGCTGGCGGGCCTGATTCTGCTGGCTCTGGCCCTGCTCCGCGCCGGCCGGTACGTGCGTTACGTGCCGGCTCCGGTGGTGGAGGGCTTCACCGTGGGAATCGCTGCGGTGATCTTCCTGCAACAGGTCCCCGCCGCGTTGGGGGTGCCGAACCCGGACGGCGAGAAGGTCGCCGTGGTGGCCTGGCGAGCGCTGGTCGAGTTCGCCAGCCACCCGAACTGGCCCGCGCTGATATTGGCGCTCGGGGTGGCGGCGGCGATGCTGGCCGGTGCGCGTTGGCGCCCCACGGTGCCGTTCTCGCTGATCGCGGTGGCCACGGCCACCGTACTCGGGCAACTGTTGTCGCTCAATGTCACCCGCATCGGTGTCCTGCCGGCCACCCTTCCCGTTCCCTCGCTGGGTTTTCTGGACCTGGCCGCGGTGCCGACGTTGTTCAGCTCGGCGTTGGCGGTCGCTGCCCTGGCTGCGTTGGAGAGCCTGCTGTCGGCGACCGTCGCCGACGGCATGACCGTCAACCAGCGCCACGACCCGGATCGGGAACTGTTCGGTCAGGGAGTGGCGAACTTGGTGACCCCGCTTTTCGGCGGTGTACCGGCGACGGCGGCGATCGCCCGCACCGCGGTCAACGTCCGCTCCGGAGCCCAGTCGCGGCTCGCCTCGCTGACCCACGCGATTGCCCTGGCGGTGATCATCTTGGTGGCCGCCCCGCTGGTGGCCTACATTCCGCTCGCCGCGCTGGCCGGGGTGCTGCTGGCCACGGCTGTGCGCATGGTCGAGGTGGGTTCGCTGGCCGCGCTGGCCCGCTCGACCCGCTCTGACGCTCTCATCATGGCTCTGACCGCGATCGCCACCCTCGCCCTGGACCTGATCGCCGCGGTGGGAATCGGCCTCGTCCTCGCTGCCGCCCTGGCCATCCGCAAGATCGCGCGTGCGGCTCGGCTGGAGGAGGTCCCGCTCGACATCACCGATCATCACGTCGAGGAGGCCGCCCTGCTCCGCGAGCACATCGTGGCCTACCGCTTCGACGGGCCGCTGTTCTTCGCCGCCGCCCACCGGTTCCTGCTCGAACTGTCCCAGGTGGCGGACGTGCGGGTGATCATCTTGCGCATGTCAAGGGTGTCGACGATCGACGGCACCGGCGCGCTCGTGCTGCGCGACGCGATCGAACGTCTCGAACACCGTGGCATCACGGTATACGTCTCCGGCGTCCCAGCGGGACACGAGAAGACCCTCGACGCGGTCGGCGTGCTCGACCGACTCCGCGCCGCAGACCGCGTTTTTCCCGGTACGCCAGAGGCGATCGCCGCAGCCCGAGCCCATCTGCATCACACCGGCGTCCTGGCCACCGTGCAGCGGAACGTACTCGACCCGCCCGGACGATCATGACGGCGGCGTTACCGCAGCCAGGAAGGCGGACATGGCGATGGAACCGGCCCGACGTGCGGCGTGGGACACCTATCTGACGTTGCGTGTCGGCCTGCTACCTGACCTTGACACGCTACCGGTGGGCGACCGAAGGGTCGCGGCGAAGCTTGCCGGGCTTGCGGTCCGCATCCACTGGCATGCCCCGCTGTGGGCCGACTACGGCAGAAGGTTCATCACCGTGGTCAGTCGTGCCCGCGAACTGCAGCGCGCCGGCGACCGTGCCGGCCTCACCGCCATGCTGCGGATCATGCTCCTGTGGCTGTTCAGACTCTCCCGAGGCGCAGTCCGGCTGCCGGGCGCCCAGCAATAGCCGACCGGGGTGTGGCGTTGGGAGCTTCTCCCTGCGTGGGCGGCCGCTGGAGTCGACGCCGACGGGCACGCCCCGGCATCCGGAGCGGGTGTGTGGCGAGATCAACCACCGATGGGTACGTCGGCCAGGTGGCGCCACAAGTCGCGGATGCTGCCGTATTCCTGGTCGGGCAGCCGCTGTAGCACCGCGATCACCTGCGGCCGGGCATGGCTGCTCGCGGCTGCGGCGAGCAGGTCAGCGCGGCCGGCGCGGCCGGCGTCGAACGCCGTAGCGATGTGGCTGGCGAGTTCGGTGCGGGTGACTGAGAGCACGACTTCTCCTCGTTGATTGCCGGCCGCCCATCGGCGCCGAAGGGATGGTTGCCAACGCGAGGTAGTTCCGTTGCGGTAAGGCGGCATGGCCCGCCGTACGAGAGAAGGATCGGCGGGCCATGCCGGGTCAGCGCGCCGCTACGGCGCGGCGAGGTAACGGTGCACGGGGGGTCCGTTCCGCCTGACAGGGGTTGCGGGCGGAACGGACTCGGAGCTTTGCCATGAGCGGGGTCACCAGTCACGCCTTCACCGCATTGGCTTCCTGGCGCTCTGATGACTTGCTAACTTTAGCAAGTCATGAGATTCGTTTGGGTCGAAGGGTGGCCGGACCGGGAACTGGCTTACGCCGCACCGGTCCGGATGACCGACGCCTGGACGTCGCGGATCGCCGAGGAGTAGGCGGCGTCACCGGATGGATGCCAATAGTGGAGGCCCGGCATGGCTGCAACGGCGGCCGGACCAGTTGGGGGCCACGGGCGGACCGCCGAACGAAAGCCAACGAGCTGACCCGGGCGCGGCTGGCGAGGTGACCGGGCGGCGTAACCGGGTGGCGGTGGTGACCGATGGCACGGCGGTGCTGGGCCTGGGTGATGTGGGGCCGGCGGCGGCATTGGCGGTGATGGAGGGCAAGGCGGCCCTATTCGTCCACCTGGCCGGGATTGACGCGGTCCCGGTCTGCCTGGGCACCAAGCACCCGGACGAGTTCGTGGCGGCGGTGCGGGCTCTGGCCCCCTCGTTCGGGGGGATCGACCTGGAGGCGATTGCCGCGCCGGCCTGTTTCGAGGTGGAGCGGCGGCTGCAGGAGGCGCTGGACATTCCGGTGTTCCACGACGACCAGCACGGCACAGCGATCGTGGTCCTGGCCGCGCTGCGCAACGCATTGCGGGTGGTGGGCAAGCGTGTGGAGTCGGCGCGGCTGGTCGTGGTCGGGGCCGCCCGGCGGGTACGGCGACGGCGAGGTTGCTGGTGGCGGGCGGCGCCACCGATGTGGTGGTGGTCGTCCGGGGCGGGGTGCTGCACCGCGACGACATGCCCTGGTTGCCGCCGCACGAGACACGGCTGGCCGAATTGACCAACCGGCGACGGGTCCGTGGCGGGCTGGCCGATGCCCTGGCGGGGGCGGACGCGGTGGTGGGATTGTCTCGGGCGGGGGTGCTAACCCGGGCATTGGTGGCGTCGATGGGCGAGGCGCCGGTGGTGTTCGCGTTGGCCGCCCCGGAGCCGGAGATTCGTCCTGAGCTGGTGAGTGACATCGCCGCGGTGGTAGCCACTGGGCACGGCGACTACCCGAACCGGGTCGACAACGCGCTGGCGTTCCCGGGCGTGTTCCGTGGTGCGTTGGATGCGCGGGCGCCGCGGATCACAATGCCGATGCGGCTGGCCGCCGCTGATGTGCTGGCCGGGCTGGTGCCGCGGGAGGCGCTGTCAACCACCCGGCTGCTACCCGAGGTGCTCGACGAACAGGTGGCGCCCACGGTGGCCGGGGCGGTGGCGGCGGTCGCGGCCGAGCGGCGGCGCCGTGTCGCTCCGGCGGCCGGTGGCGTGCTCCGGCAGGACACGGCTCGTAACGTATCCCCGCAGGAAGGGGTGGGCCCGTGAGCACGCCGTTGTATCAGGCTAAAGCTGAGTTTTTCAAGATTTTGGGGCATCCGGCGCGGATCCGGACCCTCGAACTCCTCGCCGAACGGGAGCACGCGGTCTCGGAGCTGCTGCCGCAGGTGGGCATCGAGGCGGCGCACCTGTCGCAGCAACTGGCGGTGCTGCGCCGGGCGAACTTGGTGGTGACCCGCCGAGATGGTTCGACCGTGTACTACTCGCTGGTCAGCCCGCACGTAGCCGAGTTGCTGGCGGTGGCGCGGCGGATCCTGACCGAGGTGTTGACCAGTCAGGCCGAACTGCTGGGTGACCTGCGTGCCGCGACCGAGCGCGCTGAACCCTCGTGAACAAGCGGTCAAGGTCAGCAGCACGGTGGCCCTCATGAGCAGGAGCCGATGGCGTCGATGATCGGAGCGGACGTTGGGGCTGATCGGCAGAATCCGCCGCGTAGGTCGGGCGGCCGAACCCGCGCCCGAGGCCCCGGTGGGGCCGCTGCCGGCTGCGCCGGGGCGGGCAGATCGGTTCGGGTGCGGCAGGTGGACGCCGGGTCGTATAACGGCTGCGAGATCGAGATCGGGCAGGCGTTCAGCCCTGTGTATGACCTCGAGCGGCATGGGGTACGGCTGGTGGCCTCGCCGCGGCACGCTGACGTGTTGACCGGTGTCCGACGTGATGCCGGTGGACGTGCAGGTGCCGGGCTGCCCGCCGGAACCCGCTGCAATCGTGTCCGCCCTGCGCGGCTCGACGGGCCGGTGAACCAGACTGCCGCCGCCGAGGGTTGGACGCTCGGGGAGGGGCTGCCGCCCGGCGGGAACTCTTCGTGCAGCCGGCCGGGCTCGGGAAGCTCGCCCCCTCTCCGGGAGGGCGTCCCGCCGTCCCTCGTGGCCGTAGAGAACTCTCCGCCGGGAGGGAGCCCTCCTTCCATGCCTACGCGCGCCGGCCCAGGGGCAGGACGACGATGCCGTCGTCGTCGCTGTGAACCTCGGCGCCGGGATTGAAGGTGCAGTTTCCGAACGCCACCGGCACGTTCCGCTCGCCGGCCCCGGTCTTGGCGCTCTTGCGCGGGTTGGAGCCGAGCGCCTTGATGCCGATCGGAAGGGCGCGCAGGGCGGCGACATCGCGGACGGCACCGTTGATCACCACACCCGCCCAGCCGTTCTCCGCCGCCATGCCGGCGATCACGTCGCCCATCAGAGCCGTGTGCACGGACCCGCCACCGTCCACCACCAGCACTCGCCCCTCACCCGGTGCGGAGACGACCGACTTCAGCAGGGCGTTGTCCTCAAAGCAGCGCACGGTGACCGCCGGTCCGTTGAAGGCGTGGATTCCACCGAACTGGCGCAGCTGCGTGTCGCACGAGCCGAGTTCGTCCATGTACCGGTCGTAAAGGTCCGCGGTGGGGGCCTGCATGGTTCGTCCTTCTTCCACTTTGGGTGTCGGATCCAGGGGCGGTGACGGGTGTAGTCCGGTGGCGGTGACGGCCGCTGGGTGCGGTTTGCGGCTGGCACGAGGATTCCCTTCCGCTCCGGCTGGTTCAGGAAAGGGTCCCCGTAGACGGCAGGAAGCGTCGCACTTAGTCGACCTTGACGGCGAGCACCGGGCAGCGGGCGCCGAGCAGGATCTCCTGCGCGGTGGAGCCCATGATCATCTTTCCCACCGGCGTCCGGTGCCGGATCCCGATCACCACCAGCGACACGTCCTCGGACTCGGCCAGCTCGAGGATCTCATCGGCCGCGTCACGGCCCCGCACCAACTGCCGGACGCTGTGCCGCACGCCCAGCCCGGTCAACTCCCGGCGGACACGTTCGAGGTCGTGGTCCTGAGCGAACCGCGGGTCGACGTACGCTTCCCCGCGCGAGGTGTTGACCACGAGGACCGGCTCATCGCGGAACCGGGCCTGCTCAACCGCCGCGCACAGGACCGCCTCGCCCAACGCCGACGGCACGTACCCCACAAGCACGGTCATCCGGTCACCAACCTTTCCCGAAGCGGTCGTACAAGGAACCGGCCGAGCAGGGGCCAGAGCAGCACCACCAGCACGGTGGCGTAGATCAGCCAGGACACCCAGCCACCGAGCAGCCCGGAGAGCTCGCCACCGGAGAGCTGCAGCGCCCGCCGGCCCTGAAGTTCCGCCCGGGGGCCGAGGATCACCCCGACGATCAGCGGCAGGATCGGCAGCCCGAAGCGCCGCATCCCGAACCCGATCAGGCCGAGGGTGAGCAACAGGAACAGGTCGAACGGCTGGGCGTTGACCGCGTACGCGCCCATCGAGGCGAAGAAGACGATCCCGGCGTAGAGGTATGGCCGCGGAACCCGCAGCAGCCGGGCCCAGGCGGGCGCGAGGGGCAGGTTGAGCACGAGCAACAGCAGGTTGCCGACGAAGAGGCTGGCGATCAGGGTCCAGACCAGGCCGGACTCCCGCTCGAAGAGCAGCGGGCCGGGCTGGATGCCGTACTGCTGAAAGGCGGCCAGCATGACTGCGGCCGTGGCGTTGGTCGGCAGGCCGATCGCCAGCATGGGCACCAGCGTTCCGGCGGCGGAGGCATTGTTTGCCGCCTCCGGCCCGGCGACGCCCTCGATCGCGCCCTTGCCGAACTCCTCCGGGTGCTTCGACAGCTTCTTTTCGGTCGCGTACGACAGGAAGGTCGGGATCTCCGCCCCGCCCGCCGGCAGCGCCCCGAACGGGAACCCATACGCGGTGCCGCGCAGCCAGGGCTTCCAGGACCGCTTCCAGTCCTGCCGGCCCATCCAGGGGCGACCCACCGGGATCACCTCGGCGGCCTTGCGCCGCAGGTGCGCGGCGATCCAGAGTGCCTCGCCGACGGCGAAGATGCCCACCGCGACCACCACCACGTCGATGCCGTCGGCGAGTTGCGGGATGCCGAAGGTGAGGCGCTGCTGGCCGGTCTGGTCGATCCCGATCACGCCGATGACCAGGCCGATCAGCAGCGAGGCGAAGCCGCGCACCCGGGACGCGCCGAGAACCGCGGTCACCGCCACGAACGAGAGCAGCATCAGTGCGAAGTAGTCCGGCGCGCCGAGGCTGATCGCGAATGCCACCACCGGTGGGGTGACCACGACCAGCAGCAGGGTGGCGATGGTGCCGGCGACGAAGGAGCCGATCGCGGCGGTGGCCAGTGCCTGCGCGGCCCGACCCGCCTTCGCCATCTTGTTGCCCTCGATCGCGGTCACCACTGAGGACGACTCGCCGGGGGTGTTCAGCAGGATCGAGGTGGTCGAGCCGCCGTACATGCCGCCGTAGAAGATGCCGGCGAACATGATGAACGCCTGCGTCGGCTCCATCCCGTAGGTGACCGGCAGCAGCAGCGCGACCGTCATCGCCGGGCCGATGCCGGGCAGCACACCGACGGCGGTGCCGATGGTCACGCCGAGCAGCGCGATCAGCAGGTTCATCGGGGTCAGCACATTGGCGAACCCGTCGAGCAGGTGGCCGAAATTTTCCATCAGAGGATTCCTTGCAGGACGCCGGCGGGCAGGTTGACGCCCAGCCCGATGGCGAACGTGTAGAAGGTGATCAGCGACAGGGCGACGGCGATCAGCAGGTTACGGATGTAGTGCCGGTTGCCCAGCGCGAACGCCGAACCCCAGAACAGCAGGGTGCCGCTGATCACCCATCCGAGCCGGTCGATCAGCACCGCGTTGACCAGGAAGGCGCCGATCAGCAGGAGGACCGTCCGCCAGTCGATCGGGCTGCTCAGGTCGACGTCCTCGCCGGCTTCGGGCTCACCCGCGCCGCCGCGCGCCACGTCCACTGCGTAGATCGCGGCGACCACCAGCAGCAGTGC
Organism: Micromonospora sp. NPDC005173; assembly: GCF_040608515.1. Lineage (NCBI taxonomy): Bacteria > Bacillati > Actinomycetota > Actinomycetes > Micromonosporales > Micromonosporaceae > Micromonospora > Micromonospora sp. NPDC005173. The sequence continues at coordinate 26,865 of NZ_JBEXIK010000029.1, read as the reverse complement.
GCCGAGCAGGATCGGCACCGGCTTCGGCCCGATCGGGTCGGCGCTGCTAATCGCGTGCCCGATCCGCATCGCGTCGACGATGACCAGTGCGCCGACCACGGCGAGGAATGCGCAGACGCCGTACTGCGCCGGGTCCGGCTTCGCTGTCCGAGGCGCGCCGTCCGGGGCGTCCGCAACCGGCGGCCGGTCGTCGGCCGCTATTGGCCGCGCCACCGGGGGCAGGTCCGGCGTACGCTCCGCGGCCGTCTCGGTCTCCGTCGTGGGGGGCACCGGATCGGCGGCCCCCGCGGTCGGCTGTGCTGGGATCGGCGGTACGACGGGAGCGGTTGCCCCCGGCGCCGCCGGGCGGGGCGGCGGGTCGCCGCCCCGGTCCGGTCGGGTCGTCATGCCGGTCACGCCAGCCCGAGCTGCTTGAGCAGGTCGGCCACGGACGTGTCCTGGTCGGTGAGGAAGGTGGCGAAGGCGTCACCGGTCACGAAGGCGTCGTTCCAGCCCCGCTTGGTCAGCTCGGCCTTCCACTCCGCGGACTCGTGCATCTTCGTCAGCGCATCGATCCAGACCTTCTTGTCGCCGTCACTGATGCCGGGCGGGGCGACGATGCCGCGCCAGTTCGTGAAGACCAGGTCGATCCCGGACGCCTTGAGGGTCGGCACCTCTTTGAGCGCCTCAATCGGCTCCTCGCTGGTCACCGCGAGGACCCGGAGCTGGCCCGCCTCGACCTGGTCGAGGAACTCGCCGAAGCCGCTGGCGCCGAAGGCCACCTTGCCGCCGAGCACCGCCGGCAGCAGTTCGCCGCCGCCGTCGTACGAGACGAAGTTGACCTGGCGCGGGTCGATGCCGACCGTCTTGGCGAGCTGCATGGGCAGCAGGTGGTCCGGCCCGCCTGGCGAGGAGCCGCCGCCGACGGCAATCTTCTTCGGGTCCTTTTTCCAGGCGGTGACCAGATCGCCGATCGTCTTGTACGGCGAATCCTTCGGCACCACGATGGCACCGGCTTCCTCGATCATTTTGGCCAGCGGGGTCGTCTGGGTGAGCGTCGCGGACGACTTGGAGGTGTAGGAGGCACCGACCACGCCCAGCCCCATCTGCATGGCGAGCTTGCCGTTGCCCTTCTCGTTCACCATCCGCTGGAGGCCAACGGTGCCGCCCGCGCCGGGCAGGTTGAACACCTGCACGCCGGTGGCGATCTTCGCGTCCTCCATCACCTTGGCGGCGGTGCGGGCCGTGGTGTCGTACCCGCCGCCGGGGGTGTTCGGCACCATGATCCGCAGGCCGGCGATCGGCTTCCCGTCATCGCCGGACCCGCCCTCGTCTTGTCCGGCGGTGGCGCCGCAGGCGCCCAGCGCCAGCGCCGTCGCGGCGGCGACACCCATGACCAGCATGTTTCTCCGAGTTGCCATCATGTTTCTCTTCCGTTTCGAAGGAGTCCGGCGGCAAGATGATGGCCTCCTGGCGGACTCCGTGTCTGCCTTCTGTCACCAGCGGAAATTGAGGTCTTTGTGGTCGCGATCACGTCCCGACGCCGCAGCCTGGCCGGGCAACTGCTGGTCCTCCAGCTCGCGATCATCGTCGTGGTGCTGCTGGCCGTGGCCGCCGTGTCCCTGGCCCAGTCGGCGGCGACCTTCAACCGGGTGGAGGGCCGCCGCGTCGCCGCCCTCGGCGAGCAGCTCGCCGGCAACCGGCTTCTGCGCGACCGCCTCACCCAGCCGGCACCGGCGGAGACGATCGCGCCGCTGGTGCAGAACGTGCTGACCCAGGCTGGCGTGACCACGGTCAGCGTCGCCGACGCCCGCGGCCGGGTGGTCAGCTCCACCAACCCCACCCTGGTGGGCACCGCGGTAGTGCTAGGCGATCCCCGAGTAACCGACGGTCGTAGCTGGTTCGGCGAGCTGGAGGTCGGCCGATCGCGGGAACTGGTGGCCCAGGTTCCGGTACTCGGCGACCGCAAGGAAAACCTCGGCCGCTACCTGGGTGCCGTGGTGATCGGTGAGGCCACGCCGACGTGGTCACAGCGCATGGTCGGCGCCTCCTCGTACCTCCTCACCTATCTCGGCATCGCCAGCGCTCTCGGGGTCGTCGGATCCTGGCTGCTGGCCCGGCGGATCAAGCGGCAGACCCTGGGCCTGGAGCCGCGGGAGATCGCCGGGCTGGCGGAGCACCGAGAGGCGCTGCTGCACGGCATCGCCGAGGGCGTCATCGCGCTGGACCCGCAACTGCGGGTCACCCTGGTGAACGCCGTCGGGCGGCGGCTGCTCGACCTGCCCGAGCACTGCCTCGGGCTCAGCCTCGCCGACCTGCGCATCTCCGGCCGGCTGCGGGACGTGCTGGCCGGCACCGGCGACGGTCCGGAGGCCCGCGACGAGGTCGTCGTCCGCGCCGGCCGGGTGCTGGTGATGAACCGGATGACGGTCAACAAGGACGGTCGCCGGCTCGGTTCGGTGACCACGCTGCGGGACCGCACCGAGCTGGCCCGGCTGGAACGGGAGATCGGGTCATTCCGCAGCACCGCGGAGCTGCTCCGCGCGCAGACCCACGAGTTCGCCAATCAGTTGCACACCATCTCCGGGCTGATCCAGATCGGCGAACACGACGAGGTGGTCCGGTACGTGGACGCGCTGAGCCGGCACCGGGCGTCGCTCGACCTGACCGTGACCAGCCGGATCCACGACACCGCGGTCGCCGCGCTGCTGATGGCGAAATCCGCGGTGGCCGCCGAGCGTCGCGTGGAGCTGCGGGTCTCCGAACGGACCAGCCTGGACAGGATGGAGCCGGAGATCACCGCGGACGTCGCCACGGTGCTGGGCAACCTGGTCGACAACGCCGTGGACGCCGTCGCCGACGGCCGGGACGCCGGCCCGGCCGCCGGCGGCACCGGCGCGGCGGACGGATCGGCCTGGGTGGAGGTTGAGCTGCGCCAGGACGCCTCGTCCGTGGAGATCATCGTCCGGGACTCGGGGCCGGGGATCGCCCCGGAGCTGGCTCAGGAAGTCTTCACCCAAGGCTTCACCACAAAGGCGGCGCAGGGCGGCGAGCGCGGTATCGGGCTGGCGCTCACTCGGCTGGTCTGCAACCGGCGCGGCGGAGAGATCACGGTGACGAACACCGAGGAGGGCGCGATGTTCACCGCACGGATGTCGGTGGCCACCATCCTGGAGGGAGTTCGTTGATCGACGTCCTGGTCGTCGACGATGACTTCATGGTCGCCCGGATCCACCGGGGGTTCGTCGAGCGGATGGACGGCTTCCGGGTCGTCGGCACCGCGGGCACCGGCGAGCAGGCCGTCGCCGCTGTCGACGAGTTCCGGCCCGACCTGGTGCTGCTCGACCTCTACCTGCCGGACATGTTCGGCCTCGACGTGGTGACCCGGCTGCGCGCCGCCCAGCACGACTGCGACATCCTGGTGATCAGCGCCGCCCGGGAGGCCGAGGCGATCCGCCGGGCGGTCCGCTACGGCGCGGTCAACTATCTGCTCAAGCCCTTCGGGTTCGACGAGCTGCGCACCCGGCTGGAGCAGTACGCCGCGCGCCGAAACTCGCTGCGTGCGGCGGTGGTCAGCGACCAGTCCGACGTGGACCGGGTGTTGTCCCGTAGCAGCTCGCACGTCACCTCCGCCCTGCCCCGGGGCCTTAGCACTGAGACCGCGGAGCTGGTGGAACGCGCACTCCGGGAGAACTCCGGCACCCTCTCGGCAGCCGAATGCGGGGACCGGGTGGGAATCTCCCGGGTCAGCGCCCGTCGCTACCTGGAGCATTTCTCGGGTACCGGACGGGCGGCGGTTACCCTGCGCTACGGCGCGGCCGGCCGGCCGGAACGCCGCTACAGCTGGGTCGGGTGACGGCTGCTGCGGGTGTGCCAGCGGACCGCCGGCGGGACAGTAGCCGGCTGCTGCCGTGGCTGGAAGAGACTGCACGCCCGGATCTCATGGTGGCCGCCGCAAGCATCACCCTGACGGTGGGCGGATCCGCCAACACGATGTCGGCTGTCGGGCGACGATCGCTCCTGTAGGGCCGGCCGTCTGGCTGTGAAGCAGGTCGGGAATCCCGGCCCAGCCTTGACCGGGCCATCACCTCGGTATGGGTCCAGCCGCTCGTTGGCGGGGCGTAGGTCGGCGCTCCGGGTGCACCCGACGGATCACCAGCACGGCCAGGCCCACCAAAACCGCACCGACGCCGGCCCACACTCCGAACGCGAACGCGGTGGAGTGGTCATTTGCCAGCACTCCGAGCGCGGGGCGGGCCACGGCGATGCCAACCCCACCTATGCAGGTCATCACCCCAAAGATCATGGCGCGCACCGCTTGCGGGGTGACTTCATTGGTGAAGACCTCCAGCACCGTCGTGCCCAGGGCGTAACCGAATCCCATCACCGGCAAAAACATGAACGGGCCGAGCCAGATCACCTGACTCGTGGCCACTAAAGCGGCAAGGATGAGGACGAACGCCGTGGTCAGGGCCAACCGGCGGTGCAGTTCGCCCGTGTACCCGGCCACCAACCCACCCAGCACTGAGGCAGCCGCGAACGCCGCATACATCCACCCGGCGACCCGCACGGACATGCCCAGTTCCAGCGCCAACGGCTGGAACAGAATGCGGGCGCTCCACCCGACCAACAGCAGCAGGGCGCCCAGCCACACGGCCCGGCGCACCCTCGCGTCAGCCGCCGCGCCACGAATGTCCGCCATCACCGAGGTGAGCGTGGAGACCACCCGCGGCCCGCTGACTTCCGGCAGCGTGAACGCGAGCACGAGCGCCACAACAGCCAGGACAGAGGTGACGGCGAACGGCAATCGCGGATCCACCTCATACAGGTACCCGGCAGTCAGGAGTGACAGCAGTATGGACACATGGCCGGTGGCCCGGACCAGCCCGAAAGCCTTGGACGGGTTGACGTCGAGTTCGTCGTGGGCGCACAGTTCGTACAAATAGGTGCTGGCCGCCCCAGACGTCAGCGCCCACAGCACACCCCACAGCACCCATGCCCCGAACAGCAACTGCACGGACTGGATCTGGGTGATCACCGCGAACGTCAGCACTGTCCCACCGGTCAGGGCCAGGTAGGTGCGCCGCCGCCCGATCAGGTCCGCGACCACTCCCACCGGGAACTCACATACCACCGAGACGAGCCGGAATACCGCGTCGGCAAGCACTGCCGTTGTCAGCGGGAAGCCCAGGTCCAGCAGGTAGATAAGCCAGATCGGGAACCAGAACTGCACCTCGAGCAGGAACTGGGTGGCCGCAAAGGTGCGTATTGAACGGCTGCGAAGCGCTGTCCTCATGAGCCGTTGTCGCGACGGAAGAACAGGTACACCATCACTAGCAGCACTGAGACCAGTCCAGAGGTAATGAGGATAGCGTCCGCTGGCTGTGCGGCGATCCACTCCATTGCGGAGGACTGGCCCAGGTCGTATATCGCCGTGCCCGGATCGCTGGCTATCGACCGTCCGAACTCGGTCACCGCCAAGGCCGTGCCGAGGATCGACGTCACACCGATGCCCAACAGGATGAGGTCGGTGAACATCGTCGACCGAGCTGTGCGCCTCGAGGCAAGTTCGGCCAGGCGTCGGTCGCAAATCTCGATCTTGAACCGCACCGGCTGCTCCAGGACGTTCTCGTAGTCCCAGAACTCGAGGATCGCGTCCATCTCCACGCGTACGGCGCGCTTGAGGTATTTCGACAGGTCGCGGCGCTCCATGATGATCAGCTCGGCCCGCTTGCTCAGGCTCATCAGCTGCCCCTTGAGCTGCTCGAGGTCCCAGCGGGAAGCTGGCGCCGCTGAGTCCGCCACGATCTTCGACAGTCGGGTGTCGATGCGGTCCAGAACACCGTAGAACACCTGCGCGTAACGCAACGCGTCCCACTGGTCCCGGAACGGGTCACCGGGCAACATCCGACCGCCCGCACCAGTTCGATCCATGAAGATGTAGTTCAGCCAGCGCACGAGGTGGTCGAGGTTGCCGTCCAACAGTCGGTCCGCCGGGGTCGTGCCGCCGTCTCCGGCCGTCACTACGTCCTTGACCCAGTGCCGCACCACCCTCTCGATACCCGACTCTGACGGGTCCACCACGAGGCTGCGGGTGACCCACAGCGACTCGCCGAACTCCGCCGTGATCGGGTCGCCCCCAGGTGTGGCCGCGACGAGGATCTGCTCGTCCCGGTCGGCCTGGCGCAGTAGGTCCAGCACCGGATTCAAGTATCGCTGAACGGTCTCACGCGCCACCCGCTCACCCATCCCCACCGCGCGGGCCTGGAGGTCGTCGAGGTGGGCCTCGAGGCCGTCGTTGGGCTCGGTAAGCGACGGTTGCACGTCCGCCAGCAACTCCAGCAGCATCAGGCCGTGGTCGTAGAGTCGAAAGCCGATCTCGGTGACCCCAACGTGCAGGGCGTCGGTGGCCCCGCCGAACTCGCCCGGCAGGTGCTCCGGGGCCAGCTTGCCGGTGAGGACGTGAAACGTGCGCTCCACTGCGTGGTCGCTGATGGTGCGGTAGAGGTTCAGTGAGCTGGTGGCCCTGGTGTGTTCCAGCACGACAGCTGGGGACGTCCCGGGGCCCTCCTTCACAGAATCGGGGACCAGGACCTCCAGCAGCTCGTCTACGGCCGGCTGCTGCTTGGCCCAGAACTGGGCGTAAGCCCTGGGATCGCGCAGAGATGCTCCGGGCACGGCGTAATAATCCACCACCACTGGGGCGAGGATCCGCAGCTCGGTCATCGCCTTTCCGCCTCGAGTTGCAGCGCACGGGCGTCCACGTAGAGGACGCGGCCCTTCGCCGGGCCATTGGTGACCTTCACTTCGACGAGGATGTTTTCGGAGGGTGTTCCGGCGGAGCCGACGAACTCCTTGGGCCAGGTGAGCACGCGTGCCCGCGTACCTCCCGGGGCAAGCAGCACCAGCTTCCCATCGGCGTTCAGCAGTTCCACCAAACCCGTCTTACCGGACGGGGTCAAGGTGACGTCCCTGACCGCGGACGGCTCGAGCTCCGAGACGATCTCCTCGTACGCCGGGCCCTGACGCATCTTCGCCAGTTCCTTGTTGAACTCTTTCATCACGGAGGTGGCCGCACTAGTGTCCGCCATCATGAAGTGCAGGCCCTGCACCGAGTGCACCAGCGGGCCGCCGTCCTGCAGGTAGGCAAAGTTCCCGGCGTCCCCGGCGAAGGACGGATCGGTCAGCACCGCGTGGCCGGAGAGCAGACCTTCGGCGAGTAGGTCGATCCTGCCATCGGCCAGAGCCCGGAAGCCATCCAAGGCTGAGTCGAACTCAACGAAGTCGGTCACCGCCGACTCCAGTTCGGGCCAGTAGTCGTAGCCGGCGATCCTGCCCACTCGCAACGCGCTCAGGTTCGCAGCCGGGGAGATCTGTGGCTTGCCGTCACGACGGTCGTAGAACAGGACGTACTCGAAGTCGATGAGTGGGTCGGAAATCAGGAAATTGGCGCGCCGCGATTCGCTGCTCACCAGCGGAAACACGCCGACAGCGGAGCCCGAGGCGACCTGTTCCTCGGCAAGGGACCACGACGTGTAGCTGATCTCGGGGGAATACCCAGATCTGTTGAGGACCTCGACGACCAACTTCGTGACCGGTCCGCCGTCGGGCAGCTCGGGCCCCACGAACGGAGCCCACGCTCCACTGGAGATCAGCACCGGCCGGGAGGGAGAGACGGGGGAAGAGCGCAGCTTGCCGGCCACGATCGCCCCGGACACGACCACCGCCATCGACAGGACCAGGACCATGCCCCAATTCCGTAGCGGCTTCAGCAATGCGGAAAGCGTGCGCGAGTGAGGGGACACGGCCGGTCATCCTATCCGGACGACGCCGCCAGGGATGCCGGCGCCGATACGCCGTGCACCATCACGTCGCGCAATGTACGCCGCTACGGTCGCCGGGGCTGGACACATACATCCGCGCACGCAACGATCCATCCGAAGTGGACGGGCACGTCGTCGCCGCGCTCCCCGCGGCCACGGGCCGACGGCGGGTCGGGTGTTGGCCGCGCGCACGGCATGTTTCGCCGCCGCAGTGCCTCGACCGCCAGTGCGGCCACGGCCGATGCGACGACGAGGTGGTCGGCGTGGCCGCCGATCGCCTGTGGGGCGAGGACTAGCTAGATGCCGTTCGTTACACCGCAACAAACGCCACGGAACCTAAAAAACTACTAGACGGCGTCACGGTGGAGGACGCCAACAGCAGCCTGGACGGGCCGGAGCTGTTCAGCGTCGTCTACTGCGGCACCACCGAGCAGCCGGAGACGAGCGCGCGCTACCGCCGAGTCCTGGAGCAGGCCGGCTATCAGGTCGACGCGGACCCGCTCGGCGAGAACATGCTCTTGAGAGCCGTCTTGTGCTGGTTGGACTCCGCGCCCCGGTCGGGTTCCCGCCCTGATTCCGGTTACGCCGCCCCGCGTCGCCGTAATATGCACGGCGGTGGCTCAGTGGCCACGGAACGCCTCCTCCAGCCACCACGAGCCGCGCGCGGCGCAGACCTTGGCGTCGACCACCAGCGGCCGGGTACGGGGACCAGCGAGCCAGCGGCGTACCGGCTCGAGATCGTCGACGGTCCGGACGGTCAACCCGTCGCAGCCGTAACCACGGGCGATCGCGGCCAGGTCGGTCTCGGGGAAGGTGACCGTCTCCAACGGGTGCCCGTCCGGGCCGAAGTGGTGCACCTCGGCGCCGTACGCCGCGTCGTCGTAGATCACCACGAGGAGGGGTAGCGCCAGCCGGACGGCGGTGACCAGTTCAGACACGGACATGACGAAGCCACCGTCGCCGACCGCGGCGACGGTGAGCCGGTCCGGCCGGGCGACCGCCGCGCCGAGCGCACTGGCCAGGCCGAGCCCGATCGACTGGAACGCCTGGGTGAAACAGAATCCGGCCACGTCCGGCACGTCGAGCCACATCGACGGGTAGCCCATGAAGTTGCCGGAGTCGACCACCACCGTCCGGTCGGGCGGCAGCAGGTCGTCCAGGGCGGCCGAGAGCGTCCTCGGGTCGATCGTCGCCGCGCCGGCTCGCGCCGGCCCACCCTCGTCCCGGTACGCGACCGTCCGCCACCGGCCGTGGTCGCGAATCCGTTGTGCCAGCTCCGGCGTACGCCAGCCGCCGGCCCCGGCGTCCACAGGCCCCGTGGAGCCGGCGCCCAGCCGACCGAGCACCGCCTCGGCGACCGCCGCTACCTCGCCGGCCACAGTCAGGTCAACCGGGCGGTTCACCCCGAACGCGGCCGGGTCGTGGTCTACCTGGACGACGACGGCGGAGGGCGGGATCAGTTCGCCGTGCCGGGTGGTCCACATGTTCAGCGTGCTGCCCCATGCGACGACCAGGTCCGCCGCGCCGATCAGCTCGGCGGCGAGCGGGGTGGCGAAGCCGCCGGCCACGTCGATGTTCCACGGGTTCCCGGCGAACAGTCCCTTCGCCGCGGCCGAGACCGCGAGCAGCGCGCCGCACGCGTCGGCGAGCCGGGTCAGCGGTTCCCGGGCCGTCCGGGCGCCCCGACCCGCGATGAAGACCGGTCGACGTGCGGCCTGGATCGCGGCCAGCAACGGCTCGACCTGCGGGGCGGTGGCCGGGGTCGGCGCGACCGCAGGGACCGGGCCGGACCACGGTTCGGTCACGGTGTGCTGCACCTCCAACGGGAGGCTCAGCACCACCGTCGCGCCCCGGGCGGCGGCCCGGTACGCCGCGCCCGCGTCCTCGGCCGCGTGCGTCGCGCGTACCCGGTGGAAATCGGCCCCGACCGAGGTGACGAGCGCCGGCAGGTCGATGAAGAAGTTCGACCGGGGCGCGGTCGCCTCCGGGGCCAGGACCACCATCGGGGTACGGCTCTTCGCGGCCTCGGTGAGGCCGGTCAGCGCGTTGGTGACGCCCGGACCCTGATGCACCGAGAGCAGGCCCACCGTCCCGGAGGTGCGGGCGTACCCGTCCGCCATGCTCGCCGCGCCGCCCTCGTGGGCCGCCGCCACGAACCGGGCGCCGGCCGCCACAAGCGCGTTCGTGACATGGAAGTTGCCGCTGCCAACCACCCCGAAGACGTACCGTGCGCCGTGTCCGTACAGAACCCGTCCGACCACCTCGGCTACCCGCATCTGTGGCCCGGTCCTACCGTTCGACCAGCGCGAGGACCCGGCACGGGCTGCCGGACCCGGAGACGATCGGCAGTGGTCCGGCAATCACCACCGCGCCGGTCGCCGGCAACTGCGCCAGGTTACGTAGCTGGGTCAGGCCGTACTTATCCTGGCCGAGCAGGAACGAGTGGCACGGGAACGGCGGGTCGAATGAATGCGCAGCGCCCGCGTCGGTCCCGACCGTCTCCACCCCGACGCCCTGGATCGGCGACTCCTCGGCCAGCCAGCGGGCGCACTCGACGGAGATGCCCGGGGTACGCCCGGCGTTGGCGTACCGCTCCGGGTCGTCGCCATATGCGTCCCAGCCGGTGCGGTAGAGCAGCCAGCCACCGGTGGGCAGGGCACCGTGTTCCGCCTCCCACGCCTTGATGTGCTCGACCTCGAGCAGGAAGTCAGGGTCGGCGTCGGCGTCGGCGGCGTGATCGATCACTACCGCCGGGGCGATCAACTGGCTCACCGGAACCTGCGACACGTCCGCGCCCTTTTGACCGGTGACCCAGTGCACCGGGGCGTCGAAGTGGGTGCCGGTGTGCTCGCCGGTGGAGAAGTTGTTCCAGTACCAGGCCGGACCGCGGTCGTCGTACCGGCTGATCTCGCTGAGCCGGAACGGCCAGGTCTGGCCGAACTGCTCGGGCAGACCCAGGATCGGGGTCTGGTCCGAGAGCGGAGCGGTGAGGTCGACAACCTGGATCCGGCCGCTGGAAAGAGCGGCGACAAACTCCTGCAGCACCGTCATGCGGCGACGGTACACCGCGCCCCCACTCCACGATGGACCCTCGAACGGGGGCGTATCAGCGGCGCTGCCCCGCCCCCGCGGCTCGTGGGCCGAGGAGCGGCTCCCAAGCCCCGTCGTGCGGCGCGGTCGTCGTACGCCCCCGGCGGTGGCCGCCCATTCTGGACGCGGGTGGTGGCGACCTGTACCTGTCTGGTTTTGGGATGGCGACGGCGACGAGTGGTTCGCTGACTGCCCGGCCGGCCGGCCGGAACGCCGCTACAGCTGGGTCGGCTGCCGGCTTCGGTCTGGTGGCGGGCGTCCTGCCGCGTCAGCGAGCGGCGTCGGCGTCGGGTGATCCCGACGATGCCCCGCTGGCGCATGATCCGCTTTACCCGCTTGCGGTTGACCCGCCGCCCGCGGCGGGTCAACTCAACGTCCGCTCCCGGGGACCCGCTGCTGTGCGTCGGCGGCCTTGTCGTTCTTCCGCCATCACTTTCGCGTTGCAGGCTCGTGCTGATTCACCGCTGATTCGGCCTGGCGATGGCTGTATGGAATGTTCGAGCCCTGTGGATCGGCCCCGAGGGGTCCCTTCCCGAGTGACCGTCCTCGGATACGTATTACTGACGTTCCGCCTGTCGTCAGCGAGCCGGGCCGCGTCTGCCCAGCCGCCATCCCACCATCGTCCAACATGCACCCCAAACCAGGAAGAACGGCGACCACAGCAACAGATCCCAGCGCGCGAGGTCGCGAGCCAACGCGGCATGCTCGGCCGGTGGCGGGCGGACCCCGGCCAGCAGCAGCGCGTCGCCGACGAAGCCGAACCCCAGCACCCCGATCGACCGGGCGATCATGAAGACCCCCAGCGTCCAGGCGATCGCGAGCAGCAGACGGCGCGGGAGGGCCACGCCCCCGGGTCGGACGGTGGCTAGCGCAACGATCACGCCGGCCACCGCGGCACCGGCCAGCACCCAATGGCTCGCCACGAACAGCGGATCACGCGCGAGCAGCCGTTCGCGCAGTTGCGGAGGCAGCGGGTCCTTGTCGGCCAGCGCATTGGCCCCCAGCGCCTGCGCGAGCTTCATCGACCCGTAAGTCGCCGCGCACACCGCCGCCCCGTACGCGCCCACCCGCGCCCGATCAGCTGACGACACGTCGTCTCGTCGCCACAGCGTAGGACTGGATCATCGCCAGGAACAGCCCGGTCACAACGACCCCGAGGATCCCGTGGTACCACCGCCAGCCCACACCGATGCCGACGAACCCATCCACGATCATGATCGCTGCGCCGCCGCCGGCGGCAAGTAGCATCCCGACCAGCACCAGCAGCATCAAGATTCTGGGCACCCTGCGCCCCAGCTGCGTGACCGTGGCGACGGCGAGGCATGCACCCATCACGCCGGACGCGGTCGCAAACCACTGTGCTGTGGCCGCATCCATGAAATAACCTTCGGTCTCGGCAGCCGATACGGGCGGGCCGCCCGGAAACCCGAGCCGGGCCTGTAGGGCAAAGGCGGCCTTCCCTGCGGCGTAACCGAGGAACAGCACCGCCATCGCGTAGGCCGGCCAGCGTCGTGGGCGAACAAACTCAACCATGGCTGCGACCGTAGCCGCCACACACCGGGCGCCAACTCCCGCAAGCGAGGGAGGCGCCTACTCCGCAGGAGCGAGCACGGCAGCTCCTCGTGGATCGAGTCGACGTTCGCCACGGTGCGGCACCACACCAAGATCACTCGCGGGCGGCCGGATGGTTATCGGGTTCACGCCGCCCAGCACTGCCCGCGCGCCTGAACGTCCCGCACCTCGTCTCCCTCGTCCGCGCCGGCCCGGTCTTCGAGGTCGGCAAACTGCCCTCCGACTCGCTCCACGGCGTTCTTCTCCTGCGGCACGACTTCGGCGACGACGTCGTTTGCGTCGATGCCGACCTGCTCGGCCACGGTCCGTGCCACGGTCGCGTTGTTGACGGTGAGGAGGGAGAACCGGCGTCAGGCCAGGACTCGCACGCTGACCGATCGGCGTCGGCCCTCTTCCCACCCGCGAGCGTCTCGACCTCCTCGCACACGGAGGCTCCGGCTGCAGGTCTTCATGCTGGCATGTTCGGTGAGTTCGCTCCCCTGGCGAGTTGGACGCTACCTCTGGGGACAGGTTCTGGAGGCGAACCTGACCTCGGCCTTCCTCTCGATGCGGACAGCATCCCGAAGTACCGCAGAGTGGTCCCCCCGAACGACAGTGGCAACGCCCCGTCATCGCCGCCTTGCCCGACGCCGGCTGGTCGACACGACTAACGTCCTCGTGCCGCCAGCTGGCGTACCGCGTCCAGGCGACGAAATTGGCCCGGCGGTGGGTCAGTGCGGGGCAGACACCGCCTCGCGGGCCAGGATCACCGCGCCGAGCAGGGCGGCGTCGTCGGGGAACCCGGAGCGGACGACCTCCGGCGGGTACGGCAGGACCTCGGCCATCCGCTCGACCAGCATTCCCCGGATCAGGTCGCTGCCGGTCACCCCACCGACCAGCACCACCCGCTGCGGATCCACCAGCAGGCAGCAGGTGACCAGGTGGCGGGCCAGCTCGTCGACCCGGGCCAGCAACGCGTCCCGGATCCCGCCGGGCTGTCCGGCCCGGACGGCGAGCCCGGCCGCCCCACCGGGCAGGACCAGTTCCTCGGCGAGCTGATCCAACGCCCGACCGGAGAAGGTCGCCTCCAGCATGACGCCGGGCCGGGCGGCACCGGCGACGGCGTACCCGATCTCGCCGGCCGCGCCGTGGTGACCGGACAGCACCTCCCCGCGTACCGTGACCGCCGCCGCCACGCCGGTGCCGAGTCCGACCACCAGGCCGGGGTCGGCGTCGCGCAGCGCGCCGAGCCGCAGCTCGGCCAGGGCGGCGGCGTTCAGGTCGTTGTCGACCGCCACCGCCGGCACGTCAAGCCGCTCCCGGACCGCCTCGGCCAGCCGCAGCCGGTCCCAGCCGGGCACGTTCGGCGCCAGGTCGATGCCGTCGGGCCGGACCACCCCGGGCGAGGCGATGCCGGCCGCCGTCAGCGGGCCGCCGACCTGCGCCACCAGCTTCGCGGCCAGCTCCAGCGCACGGTCCAGGGCCTGCGGGGCACCCTGCTCGGCGTACGTGAGCACTCGCTCCCGGGCCAGCAGCCGACCCTGGCGGTCGGCCACCCCGACCGCCATTTTCGTGCCGCCGAAGTCGATGCCGAGCAGCAGCGGGCCGGTGCCGGTCGGTGCGACAGGCTGAGCGGCCTGGCCGGCGAGCCGGACGTTCATCGGTCCCGCCGTTCGGCACTGGAGCTCGCGGGCGTCGCGCCGGGCCGTCGCGCGCTCACCGGGCAACCGGCGGTCAGCGGCCGCGGATCCTCCGACCACCGCGCGGTCACCGGGCCGCCTGCTCGGCGGCGACCGCGTCCAGCGCCGCGTCCGCCCGGGCGAGCCGGTCCCGGACCGCCGAGAGCCGGCCGGCGACCGTGTCGAAAGTGCCACGTACCACGCCCACCTGGGCGCGGACGGCGGCCGCGCCGGGGCCGTCGACCTGGACCCGGTCGAGGACGAGCTCCGGCCGGACTGCGGCGGCGATCAGGTCGGCGACGGCCGCGTCGTCGAGCCGGGCGGTGATCCCGTCAGCCGCGGCCCGCACCGAGTCGACGGTCCAGCCGTCCGGCGCACCGCCACGGACCAGCCGTCCGACCACCGAGTGCGCGGCCCGGAACGGCACCCCGTGCCGGGTAAGCGCGTCGGCGGCGGCGGTCGTGGTGGCCCCGGAGGCGACGATCTCCTCCCGGGTCGGCGGCTCCAGCGGCTCTAGCTCGGCCAGGAAGCCGCCGAGCAGGGCGAAGAACCGGTCCGTGCGGTCGTTGCTGTCCCAGAGCCGCACCTGCACGTCGGTGGTGGCGTTGTTGGAGTCCTCCCACCAGGCGGCGCCGACGTTGTTGAGCACGGAGGCGGCGTCAGCGGCGGTGGCGCCGGCCATCGACACCAGGTGCTCCAGCACCACCGGGTTGCGCTTCTGCGGCATGATGCTGCTGCCCTGGGTGAAGTCGCCGGGGGTGGCCACCCAGCGCCAGGTGAGCCAGTCCATCAGGGTCCGGGCCAGCCGGGCGCCGGTGGCCAGCGCCTGGGCGTTGAGTGTGCCCACCCGGACAAGGTGGTCCGCGCCGGCGACCGCCTCGTACGAGTTGGTGACCAGGCCGGCGAAGCCGAGCAGTTCCGCCACCCGGGCCGGGGCGATGTCCAGGTCGGTGCCGGCGAAGGCGCAGGAGCCCAGCGGCGAGGTGTTGAGCTGGTCGATCAGGTCGGCGTAGGCGACCGCCTCGCCCGCGAGAGCCTCGGCGTAGCCGGCGAGGGCGTGGCCGATGGTGGTGGGCTGGGCCGGCCTGCGGTGGGTGTAGCCGGTGATGACCACGTCGGCGTACCGGTCGGCCCGCTCCAGCGCGGTCCGCCCGGCGGCCAGCACCCGGTCCAGCACGCCGAGGAGCTGGTCGCGCAGCAGCATCCGGAACACCCCGGCGTCGAGGTCGTTGCGGCTGCGGGCCATCTGCACGTCCAGCTCGGAGGTGGGGACGCCGCACGCCTCGGCGAGCCGCTTCTCGAGCAGGTAGTAGGTGTCCTCGAAGCTGCCGTCGAATGCTGGCGCCGGTGTGGTGTCCGCGCGCAGCTCGGCCAGCCCGCGCAGCAGCCGAGCGCCCCGCTCGGCCGGGATCAGCCCCTGCTCGGTCAGCATCACCACGTGGGCCTGGCTGGCCCGGACCATCGCCGGGTACAGGTACCCGACGTGGTGGTCGTAGGTGGGCCGCAGGTGGTGCCGCTGGTATGTGGTCAGCGCGGGTGTGCTCATGGCGGTTCCTTACTTCCTTCCAGGCCGGACGCGGCCGGTTCGCCGCCCCCGGAGGGGTCAGCCGGTCAGCCGCTGAGGCCGAGCAGCCGTTCGGCGTTACCGGCGAAGATCGCGCGGAGGTGGTCGTCGGGTAGGCCCAGCTCGTGGCAGACCCGGAGCTGGTCGTCGAGGTACCGGGTGACGTAGCCGCGCGGGAACCAGGACGAGTCGCTGCCGAACACGATCCGCTCCGGGCCGATGGTCTCGTAGCAGCGGCGGAAGAGGTCCTCCAGCGTGAGCTTGTACGGCATCCAGCGCACCCACTGATTGGAGCCTGAGGTGTCGATGTGGATGTTCGGACAGCCCCAGGCGGCAAAGAACAGCTCCTGTACGTGCTGCACCCCGAAGTGCGGCACCACGACCGCCAGCTCAGGGAAGCGGCGGGCCATCCGGGCCAGCTCGTCCGGGCTTCCGTACCGGCCGACGGTGAGGCCGCCGGCGCTGCCGTAGTGCCCGATGTGGATCAGCACCGGCACGCCGAGTCGCTGGGCGGTGCCCCAGAGCGGATCGAGGGCCTCGTCGTCCAGCGGGCCGCGCAGCAACGGGGCGAAGAGCTTCAGCCCGCGCAGGCCGCGCTCGACCACCGCGCGCTCCAGCTCACCGGCGGCGTCCGGGCCGTACGGGTCGTGGTGGGCGAAGCCGAGCAGCAGGTCCGGGTGCCGGTCCACCACGTCGGCCACGGTGTCGTTGCCGCCGCCGGTGACGAAGACCGCCCGGCGGATGTTGACCTCGCGCAGCTCCTGGGCCCACCGGTCAGCCTCGTCCTGCCAGCGCTGGGCGGGCGGTTCCGGGTCGGGGAAGCTCCAGGCGCGGCGCCATTGCCGGGCGTATGGAGCGGAGCCGGCGGCCCGGACAGCCGCCTCGTGCTCGCCGCCGGGGTGCATGCCGGCGGCGTGCTCGCAACCCTTGACCGTCTCGTCGGCGCCGATCCGGAAGTGCAGGTGGAAGTCGACGATGTCCAGTCCACGGTCCACGGTCATGCGCTCTCCTCTGGCAGTGGTCTGGCCGGCGCCGAGAACGGCGGCGAATCGGACGGCAGCGGGTCCGCGGTGGGCGGGGCGGGCAGCTCGGCGGCCACCCAGGCGGTCACGACCTCGCGCAGTCGGGCTCCGGCCAGTTCGCGGATCTGCCGGCCGGCGGCCTCGCTGGCCAACGAGACGTGCCCGGACCAGCCCTGCCAGGGGTCCGGCCGGGACTCGACCAGGACGTATGGCTGGGTCACCGGCAGCTTCGGCTTCGGCGGCAGGTCGGTCGCAGCGTCGAGGCGTACCGCGTCGGGGTCGAAGCCGAGCAGGCCCGAGGTCTCGTACGCCCCGCCGTGCCCACGGGAGACCAGCGGGCCGTAGATCTCGGCGGTCTCCGCCGGGGTGACCAGCTGGAACCAGTTGACCAGCAGCAGGCTGGCCTGCCGACGGCCGGAGACCCACTCCATGGCGGCCCGGACGGTGGACATGTTGGCGTCGTGGCCGTTGACGATCAGCAGCCGGGGGAAGCCGGCCGCGACGATCCCCTCGATCACGTCGGCGAGGTAGCCGACCGCGATCTCGGGTCGGATCGCCACCGTGCCGGGCCACGGCCGGGTCTGTCCCGGGCAGGCCGCGTATGGCACGGCGGGGAAGAGCACCCCGCGCGGGCCGGTGTCGCCGGGCACGGCGCTCTCGGCGGCGAAGCCCTCGGCCAGGATCAGGTCGGTGCCCAGCGGCAGGTGCGGGCCGTGCCACTCGACGGCGCCGACCGGCAGGACCGCGAAGTTCGCCGCCGCGGCGACCGCCGCCAGCTCGCCGCCGGGTATCCGGGAGGCCGGGACGAGCCCCCCGGGTGCCGGCCAGGATGTCACGTGGTCCACTGTGCCGCCTCGCGGGTGGCTCGGCGACCGCTCTGCAGCCGGCCGGAGACCACCATCACCACGAAGATCAACACCACCTGGAGCATGCCGTATGCGGCGGCGGTGCCGACCTCGAACGAGTACATCCGGTTGTTGATCTCCACCGAGATCGGCGCGGTCTCCGAGGTGTAGATCAGCACCGAGGCGACGAACTCACCGACGCCGTGCACGAAGGCGAGCAGTGCGCCGGCGATCACGCCCGGCAGCATCAGCCGCAGGGTCACCGTGCCGAACGCTCGCCACCAGGAGGCGCCGAGGTTGCGGGCGGCCTCCTCCAGCGAAGGGTCGATCTGGGCCAGCGTCGCCGAGCTGGACCGGAAGACCAGCGGCAGGAATCGCACGAAGTACGCCAGCGGCATGATCCAGAAGGTGCCGATCAGCACCTGCCCGAAGCTGAACGCGTTTCCGGTGCTGAACGCCGAGATCAGGTTGATCGCGACCACCGTGCCGGGCAGCGCCCAGGCCAGCATGACCGCTACGTCCAGCAGGCCCCGGCCGCGGAAGTTGAGCCGGCGCACCGCGTAAGCGATGAGCACGCCGATCACCACGCAGCCGACGGTGGCGAGCAGGCTCATCTGCAGCGAGTTTAGGATCGGTTGGAACGCGTCTGGGTCAGAGAAGATCGTGACGAAGTTCTGCCAGGTGTACGCGGCCGGGATTACCTCGGTGGTCCAGGAGCCGTCCTGGGAGAACGCGACCAGGGCGATGGTCGCCACCGGGGCGAGCAGCAGCGCGGTGGCCAGCAGCGAGGCGGCCAGGGCCAGCCACTTGCCGAAAGGGTTGGTGATCTCCCGGCGGTGCGCGGCGACGCCCTTGGACTGGGAGCGGTAGCTGCGCCGCCCCTCGTACCAGCGCATGCCGAGCAGGAAGAGCACCGAGACCACCGCGAGCACGGAGGCGTAGGTGGACGCCATCGGCAGGTCGTTGTTGGTGCGGTTGATGTAGATCTGCATGGTCATGGTCTGGTCCACCCCGAACAGCAGCGGGGCGGTGTACGAGGCCAGCGAGGTCATGAAGACCAGCAGCGAGGCGGAGACCAGCGCCGGGGTGAGCATCGGCAGCAGCACGGTACGCCAGACCCGGACCCGGCCAGCGCCGAGGTTGTAGGCGGCCTCCTCCACCGATGGGTCCATCCCCGCGAGGGCTGCCGAGGCGGACAGGTAGAAGAAGGGGTACATGGTGAAGGTGTGCACCACCAGCACCCCGGCGATGCCGCTGAACGGCAGCACCGGGTTCTCGGTGCCGAAGAGCTGCTGGAGGCCGCGCGGCAGGATGCCGGTCTCGCTGTAGAGGAGCTGGAACGAGATCGCCCCGATCAGCGGTGGCAGCGCCGCCGGCACCAGGATGATCGCCTCGATCAGCCGGCGGCCGGGAAACGAGAAGCGCTTGAGCAGGAAGGCCATCGACACCCCGACGATCCCGCAGAGCAGCACGCTGGCCGCCGAGATGATCAGGGAGGTGACCAGCGACGACCGGGCCACCCCGGCGCCGGTGAGGAAGCTTGTGTAGTTCGCCGTGCCGTCCTCGCCGAAGCTCTCCACGAAGGTGGCGAACATCGGCTGGACCACGTACCCGAAGAGGATCAGGGCGAGCGGGAAGACGAGCAGGTATGGGAACCAGCGGGAGTTGGTACCCCCGGCGAAGCGGTCGGTGAACCGCGGCCGACGGCCGTCGTCGGAGGGCGTGCGGTCCTCGGTGATCGGCGGGACGGTCGCCGGGCTCGGCGTGGCCGGGATGGTCGTCACGGCCGCACCACCCACATCCGCTCCCGTGGCAGCCGCAGCCCGACCTGGTCGCCGACCGCGATCCCGGCCGGTACGTCCACAGCAGCGACCTGGACCGGTTCGCCGGCCACGTCGATCACCAGGTTGGTGGCCATGCCGGTGAACTCCAGGTCGGTGATCCGGCCGGGCAGGGCGTCCGGTGCGGTGGTCGAGGTGAGCCCGATGTGCTCCGGGCGGATCGAGACCAGGCCGGTCTCCCCCGCGCGCAGGCCGTGGTCGGCCGGGGCGGCGACGGTGACCTCGTTGCCGTCGGGCAGCCCCACCGTGACGGTCTCCGGGCCGGCGCCGAGCACCGGCAGGGTAAGCACGTTGCTGCGCCCGATGAACCGGGCGACGAATGTGGTCGCCGGCCGGTGGTAGATCTCCTGCGGCGACCCGATCTGCTGCACCCGGCCGGACTGCATCACCGCGATCCGGTCCGACATTGCCATCGCCTCGGCCTGGTCGTGTGTGACGTAAAGGGCGGTGGTGCCGGTCTCCTTCTGGATCCGGCGGATCTCGGTCCGGGTCTCCTCGCGCAGCTTGGCGTCGAGGTTGGACAGTGGCTCGTCGAGCAGCAGGGTACGCGGCCGGATGACCAGCGCGCGGGCCAGCGCGACCCGCTGCTGCTGGCCGCCGGAGAGTTCGTCGATGCGCCGCCCGCCGTAACCGGCGAGGTCCACCTGGCCGAGCGCCTCCTCGATCCGCCGCTTCGACTCGGCCCTGCCGACCTTGCGGATCTTCAGCCCGTACGCGACGTTCTGCGCGACGCTCAGGTGCGGGAAGAGCGCGTAGTTCTGGAAGACCATGCCGGTGTCCCGCTTGTTCGGCGGGCGGCGGGTGACGTCCTCCTGTCCGAACCGGATTCGGCCGGAGGTCGGGAAGTAGAAGCCCGCCACCATGCGCAGCGTGGTGGTCTTACCGCAACCGCTCGGGCCGAGCAGGGTGAAGAACTGTCCGGCGGCGATGGTGATGTCGACGCCGTCGACGGCGGCCGTGTCGCCGGCGCGCGCGAAGCGCTTGCTCACCGACTCCAACGTGACATCGATCATGATGTCTCTCCTCTGTCTGGTACCGGGGCTGGCCGGTCGCAGGTGGTGGGGCCGGGCCCGGTGGGCGGTGCGGCCGGGTGGCGGCGGGCGCCGGGCCCGGGTAAACCCGGTCCGGCGCCCGTCCGGTCAGCCCTTGTTCTTGATCTGGCTGTTCCAGTGGTTGATCCACTCGGTCTCGTTCTTGCCGATCACGTCCCAGTCGACGTCGAGTGGCTTGAGGTTGAGCTGGGCCAGCCACTCTGGCTTCTGGGCGATGTCCACAGCCGGGATCTGGTAGTAGTCCTTGGCCAGGTCGGCGCGGAGCTTGTCGTCGAAGAGGAACTCCACGAACTTCTGCGCTCCGGTGGTGTTGCCGCCCTTGACCGCGGCCAGCCCGTCGACCAGCACGGGAGCGCCGGAGGTCGGCATCACGAAGCCGAACGGCATGTTCGACTGGTTGGCCTGGAGCAGGATGTCCTGGAGGTTCCAGGCGCTGAGCAGGCCCTGCTGGCGGGACAGCTTCAGGTAGAGGTCGGCCGGGTTGGCGGCGTAGGCGCCCGTGTTGGCGTCGAGCTTCTTGAGCCAGTCGTAG
This sequence comes from Micromonospora sp. NPDC005173, assembly GCF_040608515.1. NCBI lineage: Bacteria > Bacillati > Actinomycetota > Actinomycetes > Micromonosporales > Micromonosporaceae > Micromonospora > Micromonospora sp. NPDC005173. Next base: position 5,887 of record NZ_JBEXIK010000029.1, on the reverse strand, counting down.
CCGGGCTGCGGGTTGCTGCCGTCGGCGGACTGCCGCACGATCATCGAGGCGTAGATCGACCGCATCGTGCCGGACGCGGCGACATCCCGGATGAGGATCTTGTCCTTCCACTCCGGCTTGAGCAGGTCGTCCCAGTCCTTCGGGGCCTGCTCCGGGGTGAGCGCCTTGTTGTTGTACATGATGACCTCGGGCAGCAGGATCTCACCGAACCAACGGCCCTCGGAGTCCTTGTACTGCGCGTCCATCTTGGCAGCGAACGTCGGCTGCCAGGCGGTCAGCAGGTCCTCGGTCGCGCCGGCGGTGAGCCCTTGCTGGGTGCCTCCCCACCAGACGTCGGCCTGCGGGTTGGCCTTCTCGGCGCGAACCCGCTCCAGGATCTCCTGGGCGCCGAGGTTGAGGATCTCGACTTTGCCCTTGTACTCGGGGTACTTCGCGGTGAACTGGTCGACGACGAAGGTGGAGACCTTCTTGTCGCGGGCGGTGTAGATGGTCAGCTTCTCGGCGCTGGCGCCGTCGGCCGCGTCGTCTCCGCCTCCGCCTCCGCAGGCGGTGCCGGCGGCCAGCACGGTGGCGAGCGCTCCGGCAAGGAACAGGCGACGTTTCATGGGGTACCTCCGAGGGGGAAGGGAACTGCGAGGGGATCAGGGTGTGGGCGGCAGGTTGGGCAGGCCGGACGCGGCGGCCGAGAGGGCGTAGCTCACCGCCCCGTGCAGCACGGACCGGTCGCCGAGCACCGCCCGGCGTACTTCGGTGGTGGCCGGCGCGGCGGCGGTGACGTAGTCCTGGACCCGGGCGACGGCCGCGTCGTCGAGCTGGGCGGCGGCCCCGCTGAGCAGCACCCGGCCCGGGTCGATGACGCAGGCGCACGAGACGATCAGGCGGGACCAGGCGTGCAGCACCTCGTCCAGGTACGCGGCGGCGGCCGGGTCGGTGCCGGCAAGCTCGACCAGGGCACGGACGGGTGACTCGGGACGCCGGCCCGGGCGCAGCGCGACCACCCGCTCGGCGATGGCGCTTTCCGACCAGCGGGCCTCGAACGGGCCGATCCCGTCGTGCCCCCGGTCGGCCGGGTCCAGCGGCAGGAAGCCGACCTCGCCGGCGGCCCCGCCGGCACCGCGCCGGACCTGCCCGTCGAGCACCAGCCCGGCACCGATCCCGTCGGCCACGTGCAGCAGCAGCAGGTCGGCGACGTCGCTGCCGGCGCCGGCCGCGTGCTCGCCGGCCGCCATGAGGTTGACGTCGTTGTCGACGACCACCGGCACGCCGAGCCGCCGCTGCACCGACTCCCCTATCGGCAGCCCCTCGACCACGCCCACCGACGGGGCGAGCCGGACGGCACCGCCGGAGCTGACGCCGGGCGCCGCGATGGCCACGCCGCGCAGGGCGGGCAGGGCGTCACCGGCAAGTTCCGGGATGAACCGGCAGATGGTGTCGACGATGTCGCCGGTGAGCCGGACGCCGCGGTGGGCCACCACGTTGCCGTCGCTGTCGGCGATCTCGCAACTGATCCGGGACGGCTCCAGGGAGACCGCCGCGACCAGCTCGGCGCGCGGGTTGAACTCCAGCATGGCCCGGGGCCGGCCGGCGCGGGAGGCGCCCGGCCCCCGCTCGATCAGGTAGCCCTCGGCGATCAGCTCGCGGACCAGCGGGGTGAGCGTGGCGGGGCTGAGGCCGGTGAGTTCGGTCAGCTCGGCGCGCGAGAGCAACCGGACCTGACGGGCGGTGGAGATCACGGACAACCGCTTGATCTCCTTCGACCGCTCCCGGCTCACCGGGCTCGTTGGGGGTGTCACCACGTCAGTCACACTTCCTTCCTACGGCGAATAAAGTAATGAGTCAAGTAACGAATGCGTCTCGGGGCATCCGAAAGCTGCGCTGAGCTGCGTAGACGACCTCCGCGAGCGGGATGGACGGGAGAGCGCCCCCGGCGGATGGCCGCCGGGGGCGGGCCAGAGCGGGCCGGCTTAGTTTCTTTCGCAAACGAAGAAAACCTTCTCCAAGGTATTGACGGTCCGTACCGCCGATCTTTAGCGTCACCCGGCGAAGGCCTTCCAGTGTGTACGGACCAGCCGTGCCGCTGTGCACCCCGGTGATCCGACGCCGTCGGCGTCCAGCACCGTCCGCTCCCCACCAGCCATCCGACCACCCTGCCCGGCGCCGACGCGGTTGTGCGTCCGCCGCCGGTCGACGCTGGTCGGATCCGTGGTCCGGAAGGATCTGCATGCGAGCAAAGGGATTCCTGCTACCCGCCGCCCTGGCCCTGGCCCTGACGGCGACCCCCACCACCGCGTTCGCCGCGCCCGCCGACGCCGCCCCGAAGCGGCCCACCGGCGCGGTCGACCTGGACGTGCTCTTCGTCAGCGCCCACCCCGACGACGAGGCGGGCAGCCTGGCCACCCTCGGCCAGTGGAAGGAGCAGTATGGCGCCCGGGCCGGCGTCGTCACCATCACTCGCGGCGAGGGCGGCGGCAACGCCGTCGGCCTGGAGGAGGGGCCGCCGCTGGGCATCATCCGGGAGCGCGAGGAGCGCTCCGCGATCGGCAAGGCCGGCGTGGCGAACCTGTACAACCTGGACCGGGTCGACTTCTGGTACACCGCGTCCGCTCCGCTGTCGGAGCAGATCTGGGGGCACGACGAGACCCTCGGCCAGATCGTCCGGGTGATCCGACAGACCCGGCCCGAGATCATCATGACGATGAACCCGTCGCCGACCCCGGGCAACCACGGCAACCACCAGCAGGCGGCTCGGTTCGCCGCCGAGGCGTTCCAGGCCGCGGCCGACCCGAATGCCTTCCCCGACCAGCTGCGCAAGGAGGGGCTGAAGCCGTTCCGGGCAGCGAAGTTCCTGCGTACCGGCGGCACCGGCAGCTCCTCGGCCGGCCCGCAGTGCGCGGCCAGCTTCACCCCGACCGTGCCGACCGACCAGGTCTTCGGCGTATGGGAGGGCACCCCGAGCAGTAGCGGGAAGAGCTGGGCGGAGATCGAGGTCGACGCACGCCGGGAGTACGTCACCCAGGGCTGGGCGGGCACCGCCGCCGCCCCGACCGACCCCGCCGCACGGCGCTGCGACTTCTACACCCTGGTAGACAGCCGGGTGCCCTACGACCCGTCGGACACCTCCCCCGCGGCGATCCTGCGCGGGCCGGTGCTGCCGCCGGTCAAGGGTGGCCTGCCCAAGGGCACCGAGCTGTACCTGACCACCGACCGGTTCGACGTCGCCCCCGGCGAGAGCGTCGAGGTCACCGCACACGTACGCGGCGGCGACCGGAAGCTGGACGTGCCCCGGGTCGCGCTGCGCGCCCCGGACGGCTGGCAGGTCTCCGCCGGCAAGGGCCTCGGCACCGTGGTCCCGGCGGGCCAAGAGCGGACGGCGACCTTCACGGTCACCGTGCCGAAGGGCGCCGACACCGGCGCGCAGAAGCTGCTCACCGCCACCCTGACCACCAAGGGCCAGGGCACCGGGACCACCGACGAGGCGCTCCGGGTGGTCGCCGATGTCCGGGGCACCCTGGAGCCGCTGCCCGAGGTGGGCCTGTTCCGCGAGTGGGCCGCCGAGGGCGGCTACGGCCAGCTCGACACGCTGATCAAGCCGGTGCTCACCATCGGCTCGGGTCAGGGCCGCGAGGTCCGGGTGGACCTGCGAAACGTCGGTGAGACCGCACAGCGCGGCACGGTCACCCTCGACCTGCCCGCCGGGTTCACCGCCGACGCGACCACCAAGAGTTACGCCGACCTGGCGGCCGGCGCCACCGGCGCGGTCACCTTCACCGTGACCAACACCGACGCCTCGCTGCCCACCGCCAACGAAGGCGGCGAGAACGGCGACTACGGCGTCACCATCACCACCACCAGCACCGTCGGCAGCACGGTGGAGACCGGTGCGTTGGAGATCGTGCCGGCCAGCGAGGTGCCGCACGCCGGCGGCGACCACGCGGTCGACGGGGTGGCCAGCGCGGGCGAGTACCCCGGCCCGGAGCTGGACCTCTCCCGGATTTGGGAGGGTGAGGCCAGCACGCCGCAGGACGCCTCGGCGAAGGGCCGGATCGCGTACACCGAGGACGCGCTCAAGGTGATCGTCACGGTCACTGACGACGTGCTCGGCAGGAAGGTGGTACCGCAGGACTGCAAGCGGCAGCGGCGCACCGACAGTGTCGAGATCATCGTCGACCCGAAGGGAAACTCCTCGGACACCTCCACGGTTTTCAAGGCGGGCATCTTCCCGGTCACCGACGACCCGGCCAACGGCAACCCGCCGTGCTGGCAGCGCGACGCCGACAACCGGCAGGGGCCGGGCGCCGAGACCGCTCCGGGGATGACCGTGGTCAGCCGGGTCAGCTCGCCCTACACCGGCTACACCATCGAGACGAGCATCCCCTTCGCAGTGCTGCCGGACGCGGTGGACCCGACCCGGATGGGCTTCAACGTGCTGGTCTACGACTCGGACACCCAGGACCTGTCGTCCCAGTCCCGGCTCGGCTGGTCGACCTTCACCGGCGTCCGGGCCGACCCGTACCGGTACGGCCTGGTGACCCTGCCCGGCTACACCCCGGCGGACCGGGCGCCGAGCGCCCCGGTCTTCCCGGACACCTCCGCGCGTAGCGTTCACAGCCCGCAGACGATCGCCCAGTCTGCCGTGGACGGGGTGGCCCCGGCCGCCGTGGCCCGGCTGCCCGAGCGGGCGCTCACCCTGACCGGGCAGCGCCCGGTAGCCGGTGGCGTCGAGGTGACCGTCAAGGCGGACCGGAAGGGTACGGCGTACCTCTACGGCTGGGACGGTGACCAGGCGCTGGGCAGCCGCACCGTCGAGCTGCGGCCCGGCCGAGCGGTGAAGGTGCTGGTCCCGGTGTCCGACGGAACGGCCACCTCGGTTCTGGCCGCTTTCGAGGCGAATGGCGCGGCGCTGGCGAAGCAGGCCCCGATCCACCGCTGACTCCGCTACGGACAGTGATCTTGGACAGTTGTCGTTCCACCGGCGGGCTCAACCAGTGGTTGCAACACTCTTCTGTGATTTTCGTTGGGGTGGTTGTGGCTCAAGGTTGAGCCCGCTGGAGCGGGACAGATCGGGTTGGGTCGGGCTGCGGGTGAGTCGTTGCGGTCGATCACGCGCAGGTTGGGACGGGCGGCGTCGACCGTTTCGCGGGAGGTGGGCCGGTTCGAACGCTACGGACAGCGGTATCAGCCGTCGATGGCGCAGTGGGCGTCGTTTCTGCGGTACAAGCGGCCCGGGCGAGTGCCGCGGTTGGCTGTTGACAGACCGTTGCGTCAGTCGGTGCTGGATATGCTCCGTCTTGTATTCGTGTTCATGGCTCGTCCAGCAATCACGGTGAGTCTCGTAGGTATCCAGCAGCGCCGCGTCGCCCCGCAGGGCCTGGGCGAGTTTCCAGCCGAGGTTGGCGGCGTCCTGGATGCCGGTGTTCATTCCCTGCGCGCCGGCGGGGCTGTGGATGTGCGCGGCGTCGCCGGCCAGGAACACCGGCCCGGCCCGGTAGTGGGTGGCGGCGCGGTGGTGAAGCCGGAAGTTGGTCATCCAGACAGGATCACGCAGGCGCACAGTCGCGGCGGTGTAAGTGTCGGCGAGTGCCTGCACCTCGTCGAGGGTGACCGGGGCGTCTGGTGAGACCACCTCGGCGGGCGGTCGCATGACCAGCAGTCGCCAGGTGCTCGGGTGGCCGAGTGGAAAGAAGAACAACATCCCCCGCTCGGACAAGAACACGTGCGCCGTCCCCGTGTCGAGGCCGTCGGCCTCCAGGTCAGCCAGGACGAACGTCTGCGGATACGCAGCGCCCTCGAAACCGATCCCGGCGAGGTGCCGCACAGCGCTGTGCGCGCCGTCGCAACCCACCACATACCGGGCCGCCACCCGTTCCGCCCGGCCGTCTCCGTGCCG
>NZ_JBEXIK010000028.1:0-81100 GCF_040608515.1 Micromonospora sp. NPDC005173 | reverse complement strand
TCCTCCTGCACCACCACCGTCCCGAACTCCGTCCGGAACAACGAACCCGTCGGACAGACATCCAGGCAGGCCGCGTGCGTGCAGTGCTTACACACGTCCGACATCATCAACCAACGGAAATCGCTGCGCCCCTCCGCGCCGATGCCCCGACCCGGCGGCTGCGCACCCGGCATCCCGAGGAACTCCGGCCCGGCGGCCATCCGGGCCGCTGCCGGCGGCGAGCCGGACGGCAGACCCGGATCCGTCCCGGTGTCGGTGCTGGTACGCGCGCCGACCGCCGCCGTACTCGGGCTGACCGGCGGCCCGTCTGGTTCATGCTCGAACGCCGGCGTCGCCCAGCCGGCCGGGCGCGACTGCTCGACGAACGCGACGTGCCGCCACGAGTTCGCGGTCAGCGCCCCGGTGTTGTCGTAGGACATGCCGAGCAGGTCCAGGCCGGAGCCGGGCACCCCGTTCCACTCCTTGCAGGCCACCTCACACGCCTTGCAGCCGATGCAGACGCTGGTGTCGGTGAAGAACCCCATCCGCGGCGGGGCGTCCTCGTAGCCGGCGTCGGGCGCCGGGTCGAGCGGTCCGTACAGGCTGTTGGCGTGGGGCATCGGTCAGACCTCCGGGTCGCGGCCGCTGTCGGCGGCGTCGGTCGTGACCTGCGGTGGATAGTGCGGGCTGAGATCCCCCGACCGCCGTCGGTAGTCGACGAGGAGGTCCAGCAGGCCCTGGCCTCTCGGGCGTCGACCGGGCCGAACGTCACAGGTCCCGACCTTGCTCTCCTGGATCAGGACGTTCGGGTCGAGGCTGATGCCGAACAGGTCGTTGGCCGAGTCGCCGGTCACCAGACCCTCGAAGCCGAAGTGGTACGGCAACCAGACCTGATGGATGATCCGGCCGTCCACCCGCAGCGGGGTGAGCCGGTCGGTCACCAGCACCCGTGCCTCGATGGCCGCGCGGGCGCTGACCAGGTGGGCCCAGCCCAGGTGGTTGAGCCCTCGTTCGACCGCAAGTTCCGGCGACACCTCGACGAACATCTCCGGTTGCAGCTCGGCCAGCGGGCCGACCGTGCGGCTCATCGCGCCGGCGGTGTGGTGTTCGGTGAGCCGGCTGACCGTGAACACGTACGGAAACACCTCGCTGTACGGCTCCGGTGGGCTCGGGTTGAGCGTGTTGATCGGATGCGTGTAGACCTTGCGGGTCGGGTTGGCCTGCTGGCGGTAGAGCGGGTTGCGCACCGGTGACTCGACCGGCTCGTAATGGGTGGGCATCGGCCCGTCGAGCACGCCGGTGGGCGCGTACAGCCAGCCCTTGCCGTCGCCCTGGAGGACGAACGGGTCGTCACCGGCGATCCCGGCCACGCCTGAGGAGTCCGGGGGCGGCCGGTAGGACGGTGGTTTGGTCTTCTCGAAGTCCGGCACGTCGTAGCCGGTCCACTCGGCCTTCTGCGGGTCCCACCAGACGTACTTCTTGCGCTCACTCCAGGGTTTGCCGTCGGGGTCGGCGGAGGCGCGGTTGTAGAGGATCCGCCGGTTCGCCGGCCAGGCCCAACCCCACTCCGCGGCGACCCAGTCCTGCTCCGCGCCGGGCTTGCGGCGGGCGGCCTGGTTGACGCCGTCGGCGTAGACGCCGGTGTAGATCCAGCAGCCACCGGCGGTGGAACCATCGTCCTTCATCTCGGTGAACGTCGACAGCGGTCGACCACTGGCCACCTCGTAGCCGTTGATCTCGTACAGCACCGATTCGGCGCTCGGCTCGGCATTCGGCCCGTGCGTCGGGTAGTGCCAGTTCAGGTCGAGCAGCGCGCGGTCGCGGGGCTGCGTCGACTGTGCCAGTCGTTCCCTGATGATGCGGCCGAGGTGGTAGAAGAACCACAGCTCGGAGCGGGCGTCGCCCGGGGGTTCGACGGCCTTCTCGCGCCACTGCAGCAGCCGTTGGGTCTGGGTGAACGTGCCCTCCTTCTCCACGTGCGAGGCGGCGGGCAGGAAGAACACCTCCGTACGGCACTCCTCGGGCACGATCTCGCCAGTCTCGATCTCCGGCGCATGCTGCCAGAACGTGGCGCTTTCGATCATGAACAGGTCGCGGACCACGAGCCAGTCGAGGTTGGCCATCCCGAGCCGCTGGGCGCGGCCATGCGCGGAACCCACCGCCGGGTTCTGCCCGAGCAGGAAGTACCCCTTGATCTTTCCGTCGATCATGTTCAGCACCTGCTGATAGGTGCCATGGTCGCCGGTCATCCGGGGCATGTAGCCGTAGCAGTAGTCGTTCTCGGCGGTGGCCGCGTCCCCCCAGTACGCCTTGAGGAGGTTCACGCCGTAGGCACGGGCGTTACCCCAGAAGCCCTTCTGGCCGGGGTGGCGGATGCTGTCGACCCACTCGTCGAACGTCGGGTGGTCGGCGTGGTGCGGCATCGGCAGGTAGCCGGGCAGCAGGTTGAACAGCGTCGGGATGTCCGTGGAGCCCTGGATGCTGGCATGCCCCCGCAGCGCCATGACCCCGCCACCGGGGCGGCCCATGTTGCCGAGTAGCAGTTGGATGATCGCGCCGGTGCGGATGTACTGCACGCCCACGCTGTGCTGCGTCCACCCCACCGAGTAGATCAGCATCCCGGTACGTTCCCGGCCGGAATTCGCCGTCCAAGCCTGCGCCAACTCCAGGAACCTCTCCTGCGGAATGCCACAGACCCGTTCCACCATCTCCGGCGTGTACCGGGCGAAGTGCCGCTTCAGGACCTGGTACACGCAACGCGGATGCTGCAACGTCTCGTCCCGCAGGGTCTGCCCGTTGACCGGTGCGCCGTGCGACTCGTGCTCCAGCCCGGCCGCAGTCTCCCGCTGGGTTTCGGTGTCGCGGGTCCGGGCGTGCTGCCGCTGCCCTTCGTACCGCCAGCTGGACTGGTCGTAACTGGCGTTCTCCTCCTTGAAGCCGGAGAAGAGCCCGTGCAGATCCTCGGTGTCGCGGAACTCCTCGGTCAGGATCGTCGCGGCGTTGGTGTAGGCGACGACGTACTCGCGGAAGTCGAGTTCGTTGTCCAGGATGTAGCGCACCACCCCACCCAGCAGGGCGATATCCGTGCCCGCCCGGATCGGCAGGTACGAGTCGGCCAACGCGCTGGTCCGGGTGAACCGCGGATCGACATGGAACACCTTCGCGCCGCGCCGCTTGGCCTCCATCACCCACTGGAAACCCACCGGATGCGCCTCAGCCATGTTCGAACCCTGAATGACGATCACGTCAGCGTTGGCGATGTCCTGCTGGAAATCCGTCGCACCGCCACGACCGAAACTGGTCCCCAGACCGGGAACGGTGGAGGAGTGTCAAATACGGGCCTGGTTCTCGATTTGGAGCGCCCCCATCGCGGTGAACAACTTCTTGATGAGGTAGTTCTCCTCGTTGTCCAGCGTCGCCCCACCCAGACTGGAGATACCCAGCGTCCGGTTCAGCGGCCGACCCTGCGCGTCGACGTCCTCCCAGGTCTCCTCCCTGGCCGCCAACACCCGGTCGGCGATCATGTTCATCGCCGTGTCGAGATCGAGGTCCTCCCACTCCGTGCCGTACGGCCGGCGGTAGCGGATGGTCGTCTGCCGCAACGGGCTGGTCACCAGGCTCTTGCTGGCCGCGCCCTTCGGACAGAGCCGACCCCGCGAGATCGGACTGTCCGGATCACCCTCGATCTGACTGACCTGCCCGTCCTTGACGAACACCCGCTGACCGCAACCGACGGCACAGTAGGGGCAGACGGACTTGGCCACCGAGTCGGCCGTGTCGGTGCGGGCGGTGAGCGACAGGGAGCCGGCGGACTTGGCCGCGGCGCCTCGACCGAGCGGGTCCGTGCCGGTGAGCTGACGGTAGAGCGGCCAGCTTTCGACCCAGCGGCGCACCCCCATCGCTGCACCTTTCCGACGAAAGCGATAAAACATGAACAGACTGACAATAGATGAGTAGCCGTCCGGCCCGCAGCGGATCCCGCAGCAACCGCTCGTACGCCAGGGTGCGGCGGCCACCGTGCCGATCGCTCGCGGTCGATCAGGAATGGTGGATCGGGGTTTCCAGGTCGCTGAGCGGGCGACCCGAGCCGCCCCAGGCCTGGGCGACGATCTCGGCGGCGATCGCCACGGCCGTCTCCTCCGGCGTTCGCGCGCCCAGGTCCAGCCCGATGGGCGAGGAGAGCCGGGCCAGCGCGGCCTCGCTCACCCCGGCCTCGCGCAGCCGTCGCAGCCGGTCCACGTGCGTACGCCGGCTGCCCATCGCGCCGATGTAGCGAGCCGGGGTGTGCAGGGCGACCTCAAGCAGCGGTACGTCGAACTTCGGGTCGTGGGTCAGGACGCAGAGCACCGTACGGTCGTCGACGGACGTCGACTCCAGGTACCTGTGCGGCCATTGGACGACGAGGTCGTCGGCGTCCGGGAAGCGCGTACGGGTGGTGAACACCGGGCGGGCGTCGCAGACCGTGACGTGGTAGCCGAGGAACCGGCCGATCCGGGCCATCGCGGCGGCGAAGTCGATCGCCCCAAAGATGATCATGCGGGGTGGGGGCACGTACGACTGCACGAACACGGACACGTCGTCGAGTCGCTCCTCCCCCTGCCGACCCAGGTGCACCGTGCCGGTGGCGCCGAGGGCGAGCATGCCGGCCGCCTGCCGGGCCACCGCGTCATCCAGGTCGCCCGCGCCGAGGCTGCCCGCGACCCGGTCGGGCCAGATCACCAGTTGCGCGTTCTCCACCGAAGCCGTGGCGACCGGCCGGCCGTCGCGGATCGCGGCGAGCACCTCGTCGGGCTCGGTCAGGGCGACGTCCGGCTGGACCAGGATCTGGATGGTGCCGCCGCAGGTCAGGCCGACGTCGAACGCGTCGTCGTCGCTGACACCGAAGGTCTCGGTGCGGGCCTCGCCGGTCTCGACGGAGGTCAGGCAGAGGTCGTAGACGGCCCCCTCGACGCAGCCGCCGGAAATGCTGCCCAGGACCTCGCCGTGGGCGGAGACGGCCATCGCCGCGCCGGCCTGCCGAGGCGCCGACTGCCAGGTACGGACGACGGTCGCGACGGCGAACGCGACGCCGGCCGTGCGCCAGCCCGTCAACCCGTCAACGATGTCCCGCATGGCCGCACGATCCGTGAGCCCCGGCGGCACCGTCAACGGCGACCTAAGCAGTTGCTTAGGTCGCCGTTGACTTTGGCCCGCGTCGGGATGAGATTTTCCCGGACTGCGGAGGTGCGACATGCAGGTGCCGGCACCGTTCGAGTACGAGCGAGCCACCAGTGTGGACCATGCAATCAGCCTGTTGGAGCGGCTGGGCGGCACAGCGCGCCTGATCGCCGGCGGGCACAGCCTGCTGCCGATGATGAAGCTGCGGCTGGCCAACTTCGACTACCTGATCGACATCAACGATCTGCACGCCGAACTCGGCTACATCGAGACAGGCCCGGACGAGGTACGGATCGGCGCGCTCACCCGGCATCGGGAGCTGCTCGACTCCACCGAGCTGGCCGCGGCGTTCCCCATCTTCGCCGACGCCGAACGGGTGATCGCCGACCCGGTGGTACGCAACCGGGGCACGCTGGGCGGCTCGCTCTGCCAGGCCGACCCGTCCGAGGACCTCTCGGCGGTCTGCACAACGCTGGACGCGCGGTGCGTGATCCGTGGTCCGGGCGGTGCGGAGCGCGTCGTGTCCATGGAGGAGTTCCACGTCGGGCCGTACGAGACGGCCGTCGCCGACGGCGAGATCCTGGTCGAGATCCGGCTGCCGGTGCGGCCGGGCTGCGGCAGCGCGTACGAGAAGGTCGAGCGCCGGGCCGGCGACTGGGCCGTGGTGTCGGCCGGCGCGGCGGTGTGGCTCGACGACGGCGCGATCGTGGACGCCCGGGTCGGGCTCGCGGCGGTCGGCCCGAACACGACGGGCATCCCGGAGATCTCCGCGACGCTGCGCGGCCAGGAGCCCTCGGAGAGTCTGTTCGAGCAGGCCGGGGCGATCGCTGCGCGTAGCTGCGACCCGGCGACTGACCAGCGCGGCAGCGCCGACTACAAGCGGCATCTGGCCGCCGAGCTGACCAGGCGGACCCTGCGCCGGGCCGTCGAACGGGCGAGGAGCTGAGCATGCAGGTCACGATGACCGTCAACGACGTCGAGGTCACCCGCGAGATCGAGGCCCGGCTGCTGCTGGTGCACTTCCTGCGGGACGTGCTGGGCCTGACCGGCACGCACTGGGGCTGCGACACCAGCAACTGCGGCACCTGCGTGGTCTGGCTGGACGGCGAGCCGGTGAAGTCGTGCACCGTCCTCGCCGCGATGGCCGGCGGCCACCAGGTGCGCACCGTCGAAGGTCTCGCCAAGGGCGCAGAGCTCGACCCGATCCAGCAGGGCTTCATGCAGTGCCACGGCCTGCAGTGCGGCTTCTGCACGCCGGGGATGATGATGACCGCGCGGGCGCTGCTCGACCGGAACCCGGACCCGAGCGAGACGGAGATCCGCGAGGCGATCTCGGGTCAGATCTGCCGGTGCACGGGTTACGCCACGATCGTCCGCTCGGTCCGGTGGGCCGCCGTGGCCGAGGCGGAGGCCGCGGCCCGGGTCACCGAGACCACCGAATCGACCGAAGCCGGCGAGATCGCCGACGCAGGCCAGCCCGCGGAGGCCGTCGCATGACAACCGTGCACGAGCGCGTGGACACCTTCCACGACAACGACCAGAAGCCCGTCGGGTACGGCCGGATGCTGCGCAAGGAGGATCCGCGGTTCATCCGCGGTCGCGGCCGGTACGTCGACGACGTTCAACTGCCCGGCATGCTGCACCTCGCGATCCTCCGGTCGCCGGTGGCGCACGCCCGGATCGTCAGCATCGACACGAGCGCCGCCGAGGCGTCACCCGGGGTCAAGGCGGTGGTGACCGGGGCGATGCTGGCGCAGCAGGGCCTGGCCTGGATGCCGACCCTGTCCAACGACGTGCAGGCCGTGCTCGCCACCGACAAGGTGCGCTTCCAGGGCCAGGAGGTCGCGTTCGTCGTCGCCGAGGACCGGTACGCGGCGCGCGACGCGCTGGAGCTGATCGACGTCGAGTACGACATCCTCGACCCGGTGATCGACGCCCGTCGCGCGCTGGAGCCGGGTGCCCCGCTGATCCGCGACGACCTCGCGGACAAGGCGAACAACCACTGCTTCGACTGGGAGACCGGCGACGAGGCGGCCACGGAGGCGGTGTTCGCGCGCGCGGACGTCGTGGTGACGCAGGATCTCGTCTATCCCCGGGTGCATCCGGCGCCGATGGAGACGTGCGGGGCGGTCGCCGACTTCGACGCCGTCGACGGCAAGCTGCGGCTCTGGTCGACCACCCAGGCGCCGCACGCGCACCGCACCCTCTACGCCATCGTCGCGGGCATCCCCGAGCACAAGATCCAGGTGATCTCGCCGGACATCGGCGGCGGGTTCGGCAACAAGGTGCCGATCTACCCCGGGTACGTCTGCGCGATCGTCGCCTCGATCGTCACCGGCAAGCCGGTGAAGTGGATGGAGGACCGGTCGGAGAACCTGATCAGCACCGGCTTCGCCCGCGACTACATCATGCGCGGTGAGATCGCGGCGACCCGCGACGGACGGATCCTCGGCATCCGCACCAATGTGCTGGCCGACCACGGCGCCTTCAACGGCACCGCCGCGCCGGTGAAGTACCCGGCCGGCTTCTTCGGGGTCTTCACCGGCAGCTACGACATCGAGGCCGCCTACTGCAAGATGACGGCCGTCTACACCAACAAGGCGCCCGGCGGCGTGGCGTACGCCTGCTCGTTCCGGATCACCGAGGCCGTCTACCTGGTCGAGCGGATCGTCGACTGCCTCGCCGACGAGCTGGGCATGGACCCGGCCGAGCTGCGGCTGAAGAACTTCATCCAGCCGGAGCAGTTCCCGTACACGACGAAGACCGGCTGGGTGTACGACTCGGGCAACTACGAGCCGACGATGCGGCTGGCGATGGAGATGGCCGGCTACGACGAGTTGCGCCGCGAGCAGGCGGAGAAGCGGGCCCGGGGCGAGCTGATGGGCATCGGCATCGCGTTCTTCACCGAGGCGGTCGGCGCCGGCCCTCGCAAGGACATGGACATTCTCGGGCTGGGCATGGCGGACGGCTGCGAGCTGCGCGTCCACCCGACCGGCAAGGCCGTGGTACGGCTCAGCGTGCAGTCCCAAGGCCAGGGGCACGAGACGACGTTCGCGCAGATCGTCGCCGAGGAGATCGGGATCCCGCCGGCCGACATCGAGGTGCTGCACGGCGACACGGACAACACCCCGTTCGGCCTCGGCACGTACGGCAGCCGTTCGACGCCCGTGTCGGGTGCGGCGGCGGCCCTGGTGGCCCGCAAGGTCCGGGACAAGGCCCGGATCATCGCCTCGGGCATGCTCGAGGTCTCGGTGGCCGACCTGGAGTGGGACAAGGGCGCGTTCCACGTCAAGGGCGACCCGGGCACGTCCGTCACGATCCAGGACATCGCCCTGCGCGCGCACGGCGCCGGTGACCTGCCCGAGGGCATCGAGGGTGGGCTCGAGGCGCAGATCTGCTACAACCCGTCCAACCTGACGTACCCGCACGGCGCGTACATCTGCGTGGTGGACATCGACCCGGGCACCGCGCAGGTGACGGTGCGGCGGTTCATCGCGGTCGACGACTGCGGCACCCGGATCAACCCGATGATCATCGAGGGGCAGGTGCACGGCGGGTTGACCGACGGGGTCGGCATGGCGCTGATGGAGATGATCGCGTTCGACGAGGACGGCAACTGCCTCGGCGCGTCGCTGATGGACTACCTGATCCCGACGTCGCTGGAGGTGCCCGACTGGGAGACCGGCTTCACCGTCACCCCGTCGCCGCACCACCCGATCGGCGCGAAGGGTGTGGGCGAGTCCGCCACGGTGGGTTCGCCGCCGGCCATCGTCAACGCCGTCGTGGACGCCCTGAAGCCCTTCGGCGTACGGCACGCCGACATGCCGCTGACGCCGTCGCGGGTCTGGGACGCGATGCGCGGCCAGGCCCGTCCGCCGATCTGAGGGAGGCGACCATGACCACCATCGCGGAGCGCGCCCGGGAGCTGACCGTCTCCCGGGAGCCGTTCGTGCACGCCACCGTGGTCCGCACCCAGGACCCCACGTCGGCACGGCCGGGCGACGCCGCCGTGATCCGGTCGGACGGCTCGATCGAGGGCTTCGTCGGCGGGGTGTGCGCCGAAAGTTCGGTGCGGGCGGCCGCGCTCGACACCCTGCGCGACGGCACCGCGCTGCTGCTGCGGGTGCTGCCGGACGGCACTGCCCCGTTCCCCGAGGCGCCGGGGGCGCGGGTGGTGGTCAACCCGTGCCACTCCGGCGGCGCGATCGAGGTCTTCCTCCGGCCGATGCTGCCGCCGCCGGCACTGCGGGTGGTCGGCGACACTCCGATCAGCGCCGCGGTGGCGACCCTCGCCGCGTTCCTCGACTTCGACGTCGTCACCTCCGATGAGGACGCCGGCTGCACGGCGGTCGTGGTGGCTGGGCTCGGCCGGGGCGAGCAGGAGGCGATCCGGGCCGCACTGGACGCCGGCGTGGGGTTCGTCGCGCTGGTCGCCAGCGGCAGACGCGGCGCGGTCGTGCTCGACGAGTTGGAGTTGACCGACGCCGAACGGGCCCGTGTCCACTCACCGGCCGGGCTGGACATCGGGGCGTGTACGCCGCAGGAGATCGCCCTGTCCATCATGAGTGAGGTGGTCCGGGCGATCCGGGTGGACGGGCTGGCCCCGTCCTCGGGTGCGCCGGCGGCCCGGCCGCAGCAGGCCGTAGATCCGGTGTGCGGGATGACCGTGCTGGTCGGGTCGGAGACACCGCACGCGCGGGTCGACGGGCAGGACTTCTGGTTCTGCTGCGCCGGCTGCCTCGCGAGTTACACCGCGGCGTAGCCCGTGTTCCTGACCGGCCTGGTGCTCGCCGCGGGGGCGTCGGTGCGTCTCGGCGAGGCGAAGCAACTGCTCCCGTACCGGGGGCGCACGCTGCTCGACGCGACCCTGGAGCTGGCCCGCTCGTGCGGCTTCGACCAGTTGCTCGTGACCCTGGGCGGCGCGGCGGGCGGGATCCGCGCCCAGGTGGACCTGACCGGGTGTCAGGTCGTCGAGAACCCGGCGTTCAGCACCGGCTGCGGCTCATCGGTCAGCAGTGCGGCGCGGGCGGTGGACCCGCGCGCCGACGCGCTCGTGCTGCTGCTCGGTGACCAGCCCGGGGTACGCGCCGCCGACATCCGGCGGGTCGCCACGGCGGCTACTCCGCTGGCCGTGTGCCGGTACGCCGACGGGCTGGGCCATCCGTTCCGCTTCGGCCGCGAGGTCCTTCCCGAGCTGTACGACCTGCACGGCGACAAGGCCGTCTGGAAGCTGCTGCATTCCGGCCGCTACCCGGTGACCGAGGTGCCCGCCGACGGGCCGGTGCCGATCGACGTGGACACCCGCGCGGACTACGAGCGACTGCTGGCGGGCGAGGCATGAAGGACGCGCTGAGCGTCCGGCACCGCCTCGACGCCGTCGACTACCTGGTCGACGACGGCATGGCGATGGCCCTGTTCCTGGCGCTGCGGCTCGGCCGGCCACTGCTGCTGGAGGGCGAGCCGGGTGTCGGCAAGACCGCCGCCGCCAAGGCACTGGCCCGAGCGTTGGAGACGCCGCTGATCCGGCTGCAGTGCTACGAGGGGCTGACCGCCGGCGAGGCGCTCTACGAGTGGAACTATCAGCGGCAACTGCTGGCGATCCGGCTCGCCGAGGCGCAGCAAGCCAGGCTCACCGACGCGGACCTGTTCAGCGCCGAGTTCCTCCAGGAACGGCCGATCCTGCGGGCCGTACGCCATCAGGGGCCGGTCCCGCCGGTCCTGCTGATCGACGAGATCGACCGCGCCGACGACGAGTTCGAGGCGCTGCTGTTCGAGTTCCTCGGCGAGGCCGGCATCACGATCCCCGAGCTCGGCACGTTCGCCGCACGCACACCGCCCATCGTGGTGCTCACCTCCAACCGCAGCCGGGAGCTGCATGACGCGCTGCGTCGCCGCTGCCTGTACCACTGGATCGACTTTCCAGAGCCGGCCCGGGCCGTGGAGATCGTCCGCCGGGCCGTTCCGGGCGCGACCGAGCCGCTGGTCCAGACGGCGGTCCAGTTCATCGGCGGCGTACGCGGCCTGGAGTTGGAGAAGTCACCCGGGATGGCGGAGACCATCGACTGGGTGGCCGCGCTCGCCGTGCTGGGCGCCGCCGACCTGGCCGCCGACGACGTCCCCCGGACCCTCGGCACCATCGCCAAGACCCCCGACGACCGCGCCGTGGTCGCCGCCGCGCTCGGCGCCTACCAGGAGAGTCAGCCATGAAGATCACCAACGAGTTCGCGGTCACCGTCCCGATCGAGCGGGCCTGGGCGGTGCTCACCGACCTTGAGGGGATCGCGCCGTGCCTGCCGGGCGCCCAACTGACCGGCGTCGACGGCGACCTCTACCGGGGCAGGGTGAAGGTCAAGGTCGGGCCGGTCATCTCGGAGTTCGCGGGCACGGCACAGTTCGTCGAGAAGGACGACACGGCGTACCACGGGGTGATCGACGCGAAGGGCCGCGACGCCCGGTCGACCGGGAACGCCTCGGCGCTGGTCACCGCCCGGTTGCGGCCGGACGGCGACCGGACGCTGGTCAGCGTGGACACCGACCTGAAGATCTCGGGAAAGCTGGCCCAGTTCGGCAGCGGCATGATCAAGGAGGTGTCGGGCAAGCTGCTGGCCCAGTTCGTCGCCAACCTGGAGGCCAAGCTGGCGGCCGAGCAGGCGACGCCGGTCGCCGGGGGCACCGCGCCGGTGCCCGTCGCCCGGTCCGACTCCGAGCCCGTCGCGTCGGCGCCCGCCGCTCGGCAGGAAGCCGAGCCGGTCCCGGCCGCGTCCGCCGCGGCGGTCGCGACCACGCCCGGCACCGCTGCCGTAACGCCCGCACCGGTCCAGCCGTCGCCGGTAGCGCCGTCGGCCGCCAACTCCTCCCCCGCAGCGCCTTCCCCCGCCCGGCCGTCGGTCGCCGAGCCCTCAGCCGCCGACCGGTCGGCCGCCACCAGCCGGGCCGCGCCGGCCGTCGAGTCGGCGACCGCCGGCACGCGGACCACGCCGGCCCCCGAGCCGGAGGCGCTCGACCTGCTCAGCATCGCCGGGGGTTCGATCACCAAGCGGCTCGTACCAGTGATCGTGGGTCTCGTCGCGGTCGGCGCGGTGATCGCCTGGCTGGTCGCGCGTCGGTGAGCGCGGTCCTGCTGCGCGGGATCGACCGGGCCGCGTTCGCCGTGGCCCTCGCCGGCCGACTGCGGCACGCCGGCGTCCCGGCCGGGCTCACCGACGTCGACGACTTCGTCCGGGCGCTCGCCGCCAGCCCGCCCGACTCGATGTCCACGCTGTACTGGACCGCCCGGATCAGCCTGGTCCGGCGGCACTCCGATCTCGCCGCGTTCGACCGGGTCTTCGCGGCGGTCTTCGCGGACCCGCCACCCCTGCTGCCACCCTCGCGGTCCGCGCCCCCGGCGGAGGATCACGACGACGTGTACGTGCCGGTGCCCGCCGACACGGACGACACCGGCTCCGGCGGCGGACTGCCGTGGGCCACTCTGCCGCCGGCCGTCGCCGAGTCGACGGAAGCCGACGCCGCGCTGCGGCTGCCCGAGCGTCGTCCCAGCGCCCTCGCCGGGCTCGCCGACCGGCCGTTCGACGAACTCGACGCCGCGCAGGTCACGATGCTCGGCGACGCTCTGCGCGCGGCCGTCGCCGGCTGGCCGACCCGGCGCACCAGGCGGCACGCCGTCGGTTCGGCCGGACCGCGAATCGCACTGCGGCCGACCATCGCCCGTGCTCGGCGCACCGGATGGGAACCCGTCGAGATCGTTCGCGAGCGGCCGGTGCGGCGACCCCGCCGGGTCGTGCTGCTCTGTGACGTCAGCGAGTCGATGCGGGCGCAGGCGACCGCGTATCTGCACCTGATGCGGGCGTTCGCGGTGGTCGCCGACGCGGAGGTGTTCGCGTTCGCCACGAGACTGACCCGGCTCACGGTGGTGCTGCGACACACCTCGGCGGCCGAGGCCGTCGCGCAGGCCAGCGCCGCCGTGACCGACCGGTACGGCGGTACCCGGATCGCCACGAACCTGCGCGCCCTGCTCACCTCCCATCACGCCGACGTCGTACGCGGGGCCGTGGTGGTGATCGGCTCGGATGGCTGGGACAGCGACCCGCCCGACGAGTTGGCGGCCGTGATGGCCCGGCTGCGCCGCCGCGCGTACCGGATCGTCTGGTTGAATCCACGTGCCGGCGCCCCTGGCTTCGCTCCTCGGGCGGCGGGCATGGCCGCCGCGCTCCCCTATTGCGACCGGCTGCTGCCGGCCGGCACGTTCCAGGACCTGCTGGTCGCCGCCCGTCAGCTCCAGAGCGTCACGTGCACCGACGGCTTGAAGTGGCCGACGGTGACGCCCGCGCCGCGCATCATCGCCTGAATCGCCCGCGGGGTCGACGAGAACCGCCACAGCTCGTTGGCGGCCGACAGCGGCCCTGGGTTGGCGAGCACCTGTGAGTGCCACACCGCCTCGACAGTCGCGTGCGGCCCCACTACCTGCTTGAGTTGACCCTCGCGGAGGTCCGGCGCGACGGTGAACGCGAGCGCCGGTGAGACGCCCCGGCCCCGCTTGGCCTCGCCCAGCGCCGCCGCGTGGCTCTGGAATATCTGCTGCCGGTCGTCGGGCACCGCCAGCCGACGCAGCATCGCCGGGACCGCACCCAGGTCGGTGGCCGCCGACGGCCCGAGCAGCCAGGTCTGCTCCCGCAACTGCCCGGGGGACGCCGGCACGCCGGCGAGCGGATGGTCCGGGCCGGCGACGAGCACGAGCCGGTAGTTCATCATCGGCCGGCAGGCGATCGCCTGATCGACGACCGGCGGCTGCGGCCCGATCGCGATGTCCGCGGCGCGGGTCAGCAGCAGCGACTCGAACGCGCCCGGGTCGCCCACGCTCAACTCGACATCGAGGTCGGCGGCCCGCTTCGCGAACAGCTCGATCAGCCCCGGCGCGGCGAACTCGGCGAACAGGCTGGACGCGGCCACCCGCAGCAGCCGCCGGCCGCGCTTCGCGCCGCTCACCTCAAGCATCGTGCGGTCCTGTAGGCCCAGCAGCTCCGCCGCGCGGCTGGCCAGCCGCAGCCCGCCGGGGGTGAACGCGAGCCCCGCCGCGGTCTTGGTGAACAGCTTGTCCCCGAACTCCTTGCGTAGTTGTGCGACGTGAAGTGACACGGCCGACTCGGAGACCTGAAGCTCCGCGGCGGCCTGCTTGACGGACCCCAGCCGGACCACGGCGACGTACGCGCGCAGCTGCGTCGGGGTCATCGGCGTCACCCACCTCCCCGCCCGATCGCGTGGTTCGGCTCTCCATCGAGACGAACCACGATCATCTCCCGCTGAGCTGCCCCTCCGCCAGCGTCGGTTCACCCGAACCAGTGGCGGTGCTTCACAGGGTCTCAGGCCTGGTCCACGGCCGCGGGAACGCGCTTTTTGAGCCTGTTGACTCCGCATTCGGCGGCGTGCCGCCGCTGGTGGATCGTGGGGTCGAAGGTGGATGGCCGGTCGCTGCGGGCGGTCGCCTCACTGGCCGGTCGGACTGCATCCCACAATGAATAAACTAACAGTGATCTTGCGCGAGCGGTATCGGGCAGACGACCGACTGCCCAGGTCAGCAATGGTGGCTAGGTTCGTCCAATGCCCACCAACATGATCACTGCGAGATCCGCCGGCATCTATTCCCTCGGAGACCTGACCGTCAACCGGATCGGATTCGGCGCGATGCGCCTGACGGGCAACGGCGGCGCGGCGAGCGACCGCGCTCGGGTCATCGGCGTGCTGCGCCGGGCGATCGAGCTCGGCGTGAACCACATCGACACAGCGGCGTTCTACTTCACTCCGCTCCGGTCAGCGAACGAGTTGATCAACACGGCACTGTCGCCGTACGCCGATGACCTGGTCATCACCACGAAGGTCGGGCCGGGCCGCGACCCCTCGGGGGAATGGCTGCCGCTGGCCCGGCCGGACCAGCTGCGCGGGCAGGTCGAGGAGAACCTGCGCCAGCTCGGCCGCGACCATCTCGATGTCGTGAACCTGCGCCAGCACGGGCTGGACTCCGTCGCGGAGCACTTCGGCGCGCTGGCCAACCTGCGTGACGCCGGACTCATCCGGCATCTCGGCCTGGCGAACATTCGCCCGCAGCACCTCGCGCAGGCGCAGGCGATCGCCCCGGTGGTCTGCGTGCAGAACCCGTACGGCGTCGACACCCGCCGCATCCACGACCAGTTCGTGCGCACCTGCGGCGAACAGGGTGTCGCGTTCGTGCCGTTCTTCGCCATCGCCGGCGACAAACGTGAGGCCGGCGGAGTGGCCGCCAACGCGGCGGTGGAGGCCATCGCACGCACGCACGGCGCGACGCCGGCACAGGTGCGGATCGCATGGACCCTCAGCCGCGGGCCACACCTGCTGGCCATCCCCGGCACCGGAAACCCCGATCACCTGGTCGAGAACCTGGCCGCCGGTGCGCTGAGCCTGTCGCCGGACGAGTTGGCGACCCTCGAGTAACGGCGCCCGGCAGGGTGCAGCCCTGCCACGAGCCCACGATGGTCGACGAGAGGCCCGTCATTTGCCGACAGAGACGACGTCCATTCCCATCCCGCCGCCGAACAGATCATGGCTCGTTGCCCGAGGACTCATCCCCACTCACGGCCCTCGACGCGTCCTGGCCTTCGCGACCTTCGTCAACATGCTCGGAAGTGGCATCTTCATGGCCAGCGCCGTGCTCTTCTTCACCCGCTCGGTCGGACTCCCCCTCGCGCAGGTCGCCCTGGGCATGGGCGTCGCGGCCCTCGTCGGGCTGCTCGCCGGGATCCCGATCGGGCACCTCGCCGATCGGCGGGGCCCGCGCGAGATCTATCTGCTGACTCTGATCATCCGAGCCGCCACCATGGCCACACTCGCCTTCGTCCACACGTTCTGGCTGTTCGTCGTCGTGATCTGTCTGACCCAGCTCGCCCACTCAGCCGGCGGGGCGTCCCGCGGCCCGCTCGTGCGTGGCTTCGGCGGCACAAACCTGGCCCAGTACCGGGCCTATCTTCGTTCGGTCGCCAACCTCGCCGGATGCTGCGGTGCCCTCGCCGCCGGCGCCGCGGTGCAACTGGACACCCGCGCGGCTTACCTGGCCCTGGTCGTCGGCAACGCCATCAGTTTCGTGGCATGCGCCGCCATCATCACCCGGCTGCCCTCACTGCCACCGATCCCGGTGCCCCACCTGACCGGGCGCTGGATCGCACTGAAGGACAAGCCCTACATGGCAGTCACCGTGCTCGACGCCATCATGGGAATTCAGGGCCAGGTACTGGTCTTCGCGCTGCCGTTGTGGATCATCTTGCAGACCGACGCGCCACGCTGGTTCATCGGGGTGGCCGTGCTGGTCAACACCGCCCTCGTGGCGGCGCTCCAGGTCAGAGCGAGCCGGGGAATCGACACCAGCCCAGCGGCAGGTCGAGCCATGCGCCGTTCCGGGTTGGCGTTCCTGGTCGGGATGGCCCTGATCGCCGCCACGTCGACGATGCCCGGATGGCTCGCGGTCACGGTGATGACGCTCGGAGTCGCCGTGCACACCGTCGGCGAGCTGTGGCACGCGGCGGGCTCGCTCGAGTTGCAGTTCCGACTCGCGCCTCCGCACGCCCAGGGGCAGTACACCGGAGTCTCCGTGCTCGGCACGGGCCTGGCGAACGTCGCCGCCCCCTCCATCCTGGGCCTGCTCTGCGTCGCCTGGGGCGCCCCTGGCTGGTTGCTGATGGGCGGAATCTTCGTCGCGGTCGGGCTGGCCGCCCCGGCGGTCGTCCGGTGGGGCGAGCGAACACGTCTGGACCCGGCGGCGGCCGTCTAGGGTCGTGGACGTACGGAATCGGCTTGCTGGCTCGGGGGTGCGGGCCTACCGTCGTGGGGCACCTCCCGGTGCGCAGGTAACGGCTACTTCCGCTCTCAACGGGGAGACGTGGGTTCGAATCCCACCGCCACTTCGGGTGGCGTCGACCAGCGGCCCAGGTCACCTTGGCCCGCAAGGGCCGGTCGCCGTCGCCGCTTCGATCTCGGGAGGCGCGCTCACGCCGCACGCCCGGTGCGACGGACACGGCTACTTCTATGGTGCAGGCCCTGCAAGGGCCCCGCGGTTCGAACCCGCGAAACCGTGTCCAATTTTGATCTCGGGTGTGCGGCGTGACCACTCGCTACCGCTCACAAGATCGCAAACTCCGTTGCCCGACCGTCGGCGCCACCGCTACGGTCGTGACCGCACTTCCCGGTGCGCAGGTGACGGTTACATCTGGAGGGGTTCGGACCCCGGTGAAGGACCATCCGTCGCCGACCTCGATCTCGGGAAGCGCGACCACACCACACACCCGGTGCGCAGGCAACGGTTACTTCAGGGTTCCGCAGATGGGGGTTCGAGTCCCCCGACACCTTCGGGTGGATGGTTCAACGGACAGAACGGCGGACTAGTCCGTGGCCGATTCTGATCTCGGGTGTGTGGTGCGGTGGCGCCTTCCCGGCCGACTGACGTGGGGGACGTCATGGCCAAGTTCAACATCAAGCTGCGCAAGAGCCGACACCGGCCGGTGACCGCCGAGGGCGCGCCAGGCTTCACCCGTGAGCCGCGCATCGAGCTGTTCCTGCTCGGTGTGTCGAACATGGTCGGGGAGGACACCTTCTACGAGGGCGCCACCGACCGGGATGCCCGCTTCCGGGGCCTGGTCGCCGCCGTCGCCGTCACTGACCCCGACTGGTTCGCCCGTTTCGTGCCGTGGCTGCGCTCCGGCGCGATGATGCGCTCGGCGTCTGTGGTGGCGGCACTGGAAGGTGCCCGCGCCCAGGTCGCCGCGGAGATGCCGGGGTCGCGGGCGGTCGTGGACGCCGCGTTGCAGCGTGCGGACGAGCCGGGCGAGGCTCTGGCGTACTGGCTGGGTCGCCACGGCCGGGCGTTGCCCAAGCCGGTGAAGCGGGGCATCGCCGACGCGGCGGTCCGGCTGTACACCGAGCGGAGCCTGCTCAAGTACGACTCCGTCGGCAGCCCGGTGCGGTTCGGTGACGTCATCGACCTGACCCACCCCACCGCGAAGGACGGCCGGCAGGGTGACCTGTTCCGGCACGCGCTGGATCGGCGGCACCAGCGGGACAACCCGCTGCCGGCGTCGCTTCGGATGCTGGCGGCGCGGGACGCGCTCATGGCGTTGCCGGTCGCGCAGCGCAGGGAGGTCACCGATCCGGCGGAGCTGGGCGCGGCCGGTATGACGTGGGAGGCTCTGGCCGGCTGGCGACAGAGCGCGATGGACGCCGCGGCGTGGGAGTCGATCATCCCGAACATGGGCTATCTGGCGCTGCTGCGTAACCTGCGCAACTTCGACCAGGCCGGAGTCAGCGACGCCGTCGCGGAGACGGTGGCGGCCAAGCTCTCCGACCCGGGGGAGGTCTCCGCCTCGCGCGTGCTGCCGATGCGCTTCCTATCGGCGTACAACGCGACACCGAGCCTGCGGTGGGCGTACCCGCTGGAGAAGGCGTTGCAGCACGCCCTGGTGAACGTGCCCGCCCTGGACGGACGGACCCTGATCCTCATCGACACCTCCGGTTCGATGCAGAGCTCGTTCAGCAAGGACGGCTCACTGCGCTGCTGGGACGCCGCCACGGTGTTCGGCCTCGCGCTGGCCACCCGGGCACAGGCGGCAACGGTGGTGTCGTTCTCCCATGCCAGCCGGGTGTTCCCGGCGGTGGCGGGTGAGTCGGTACTGGCGGCGGTGCGCCGGTTCAAGGACGGCGGCTACTTCTACGGCATGGGAACCGACACCGAGAAGGCGGTACGGCAGCACTACGACCGGCACGACCGGGTGGTCATCCTCACCGATGAGCAGGCCCACTGGCACGGGGCCACCGACGTCGCCGCAGCGGTGCCCGCTGAGGTGCCGGTGTACACCTGGAATCTGGCCGGGTACCGGGTCGGACACACGCCGACCGTTGGCAACCGGCACACCTTCGGCGGCCTGTCCGACGCCGCGTTCGCGATGATCCCACTCATCGAGGCCGGATCCCGCGACCTGTGGCCCTTCTGATCCGCGCGGCGGGGCTGGACGTGCCCCGCCGCCGGATCAGCCTCCCGCTCACCTCATCGAGCGTTCAGCGACGGGTGCCGCGTCGACGCGCTGCCCAGACTCCACCGACGATTACCGCCGCGGTTGGAAGGAGACAGCAGAGGGTGAGGAGGAACAGGTGCCACGGCTTGATTGCTCCCATGGCTGCGAGAGTAGGCACCGGTGACCAACGCTGCCAGCACGGCCGAGCAAGCTGTCAGTGGCGGGCCCACCGGCTAACGGAACGAGCGGAAGAACGTGCGCACGTCCGCGGTCAGGAGGTCGGGGGCTTCCATGGCGGCGAAGTGGCCACCACGGTCGAACTCCGACCAGTGGGTGATGTTGTTGCCGGGCTCGGCGTACCGGCGGATTGCGATGTCCTGGGCGAACACGGCCACACCGGTCGGCGTGGTGGCGGGTGTGGTGTGCCAGGTGCTGGAGTGCATGTTCTCGTAGTACAGGTGGGCGGCTGAACCTGCGGTGCCAGTGAGCCAGTAGAGCATCACGTTGGTGAGCATCAGGTCCCGGTCGACGGCCGTCTCGGGCAGGTCAGTCGCGGGGTAGGTCCACTCCTTGAACTTCTCGACAATCCAGGCGAGCTGCCCGACCGGCGAGTCGTGCAGGCCGTACGCCAGGGTCTGCGGCCGAGTGGCCTGGATCTTGAAGTAGCCGCTCTCGTCGTCGGTGAAGTTCTTGAGTCGTCCGAGCCGGGCCTGCTCCGCGTCGGTGAGGGTGGCCCGTTCCTCGTCGGACACCGTCCCGAACGGGATGAACCCGAACGTGGCCGCGTTGACGTGCACGCCGACGACCCGGTCGGTGGCCCGGCCCAGTTCCGGGGCGACCAGCGCGCCCAGGTCGCCGCCTTGGGCGCCGTAGCGCTCGTAGCCCAGCGTGCTCATCAACTCGGCCCAGGCCCCAGCTACCCGCCCGGCGTTCCAGCCGGTCTGCCGGGTCGGCCCGGAGAACCCGAACCCGGGCATCGAGGGAATGACGAGGTGGAAGGCGTCTGCGGGGTCGCCGCCGTGCGCGGCCGGGTCGGTCAGCGGACCGACGACTTTCAGGAACTCCACGACCGAGCCCGGCCAGCCGTGGGTGAGGATCAGCGGCATCGCGTCTGGTTCGGGCGAGCGAACGTGCAGGAAGTGGACGCTCTCTCCGTCGATCTCGGTGGTGAACTGCGGGATCTCGTTCAGCTTGGCCTCGTGCTTGCGCCAGTCATAGGAGGTACGCCAGTAGGCGGCCAACTCCTTCAGGTAGTCCAGCGGAACGCCACGGCTCCAGCCGACGCCGGGCAGTTCGCTCGGCCAGCGCACGGCCGACAGCCGGGCACGCAGGTCATCAAGGTCGGACTGGGGGACGTCGATCCGGTATGGAGTGATCGTTTTGCTCATGCGGAAACGCTAACAACACTAGCGGACAGCTTCGGTCCTATAGTCGTGGCAGACTGAAATGGTGAAGGAGACCTCCGCCCGCCTGCTCCGACTGCTGACACTGCTGCAGACCCGCCGTGACTGGTCCGGCCAGGACCTCGCCGACCGGCTCGGAGTGACGACCCGCACCGTCCGCCGCGACGTCGACAAGCTGCGTGATCTCGACTATCCGGTGCACGCGAGCAAGGGCATCGCGGGCGGTTACCGGCTCGGTGCCGGCGCCCAACTTCCCCCGCTTCTCCTCGACGACGGCGAGGCGGTCGCCATCGCCATCGCGCTGCTCACCGCGGCGTCCAGCAGCGTGTCTGACATCGGCGAGACGGCACTACGTGCCCTCGTGAAACTCGAACAAGTCCTACCCTCGCGGCTACAGCACCAGGTCAACGCCCTGCAACTGTCCACGGTCCGCCCTCCCGGCTCCCGGCCAACGGTGGACACCGAGGTCCTCACCGCCATCGGCACGGCGTGCCGTGACCGGCAGGTTCTGCGGTTCGACTACTCCGGCCACGGCGGCACCACCAGCGCCCGGATCACCGAGCCACACCAACTCGTCACCTGGGGCCCCCGCTGGTACCTGGTCGCCTGGGATCTCCAGCGCCACGACTGGCGCACCTTCCGGGTGGACCGGATGCGACCTGCGGCCTCCACCGGGCCACGCTTCACGCCCCGCGAAATTCCCGGCGGCGACGCAGCGGCGTACGTCGCGCGCGGAGTTGCTCAGATCTGGCCATACCAGGCCATCGTCGAGCTACACACGCCGGCCACATCGGACGCGGCTCGGGACGCCGCAACCTACGGACGAATCGAACCCATCGATGAGCACAGGTGTCGCTTCTATTTCGGCGCTGAGAACGTCCGCGGAATGGTCTTTCTCCTCGGTGCTCTCGACGTCGACTTCCGTATCGAAGATGCACCGGAGCTTGCCGAACATCTCCGGCAGACTGCCGACCGGTACCACCGCGCCATCCAGTCCCCGGCTCTCTCGTAGCGTAAAGACCGGGCTACCGCTGCCAGGTGTCGATGGTCTGTACGCCGTCGCGCACGACCCGGTCCAGGATGGCGGCGTTGCCGCTGGTGCCCTCCCAGCCCTGGTCATGGAACACGGTCACTGCTCCGTCGACACGTGCCACGGCGATCTGGCTGGACGCGTCGCGGCCGGTGCGTTCGCCGTTCAGGCTCTCCTCGGCCCACCTCCGGGTCAGCAGCAACGCCTCGTCCCCGACGCCGGGCAGGGCCCGGCTCTCGACCTTGACGGGGTTTCCACCCTGGTCGTAGGAGCGACACGCTTGAACAGCACCGAGGAGTCGTCGCATGTAGGCCGACGCGCCGTCGCCGTCAAAGGTGAAGATGGTCTGATGGATCATGCCTTGCGGCACGTTGCTGGCTGGTTCCCCGGCCTTCTTGTAGGTGAGCGTCATCGAGGCGCTCGCGGTGACCTGTCGGCCTCCGGTGCCGAACTCGTTGCCGCATAGCGTCGGCAGGGCGTCCGCGACGGGCGTCACCCGCCGGGGGGACTTCCGCAGTTCGGGTGGCAGTTCACCGAAGGCCGACATCGGGATGGTCGCCCGGGTGCTCGCGCTCGGAGACGGTTGGCCCACCTGGCCTGTCGCTGCGGGCGCGGTCGACGGTGGCGCGGTCGACGGGGCCGGATCGGTCCGGTCCTCACCAACGGTGCAGGCGGTGGTCAGCGCGACGGTGCCGAGCAACGGCAGGATCAGCGCAACCACCCTTCGCGCTCGGGCGGCCGGTATCGACGTTTAGTGGCTCATCATCGGTGTCGCGGCGTGGATACCCCTGCCTTCAGGCGGGGGAGGAAACGCCGCTCCCTCCCCTCAGGGATAGACGTACATGAACTACTGGTAAAATGTGAGGTATGGGTGAGGTGGTGAAGCGGGCGTACAAGTACCGCTTCTATCCGACCCCAGGGCAGGCCGATCAGCTCAACCGCACCTTCGGGTGTGTGCGCAAGGTGTACAACCTGGCCTTGGATGCGCGCACCCGTGCGTGGGCGGTGCACGGGCAGCGCAGCACCTATGTGCAGTCGTCGGCGTGGCTGACCGAGTGGAAGCGCACCGAGGATCTGACGTTTCTCAATGAGGTCAGTTCCGTGCCGTTGCAGCAGGCGCTGCGGCATCTGCAAGCCGGGTTCGCCGGGTTTTGGGGTAAGCGGTCGCGTTACCCGAGGTTCAAGTCCAAGCGGAAGTCTCGGGCGTCGGCGGAGTACACCCGCTCGGCGTTCCGCTGGCGTGACGGGCAGCTCACGCTGGCCAAGATGGACGCCCCGCTGACCATCGTGTGGTCCCGGCCTCTGCCCGACGGCGCCGAGCCGTCCACGGTCACGGTGTCCCGCGACGCGGCCGGCCGCTGGTTCGTGTCCCTGCTGGTGGAAGACCCCACCGTCGAACCCCTTCCTCCGCTCAGCACGGCGGTGGGCGTTGATGCGGGCATCACCAGTCTGCTCACCTTGTCCACCGGGGAGAAGGTCACCAACCCGCGTCATGAGCGCGTTGACCGGCGCAAGTTGGCCAAGGCGCAACGCGCCATGGCCCGCAAGGCCAAGGACTCCGCCAACCGGGCCAAAGCCCGTCTGGCGGTGGCCCGGATCCATGCCCGCATCGCCGATCGGCGGCGGGATCACCTGCACAAGTTGTCGACTCGACTCGTCCGCGAGAACCAAACGGTCGTGATCGAGGATCTCAGTGTGCGCACCATGCTGCGCAACCACAGTCTGGCCCGCGCCATCTCCGACGCGGCGTGGACACAACTGCGCAGCATGATCGAGTACAAGGCCGCCTGGTACGGGCGGACCGTGATCGCCATCGACCGCTGGCACCCGAGCACGAAGACCTGCTCGGCGTGCGGGCGGATCAACACCGCGATGACCCTCGGCGTTCGCGCCTGGACGTGCCCCGGCTGCGATGCCGTGCACGACCGGGACGTCAACGCCGCCCGCAACATCCTCGCCGCCGGGCTGGCGGAGAGGTGAAACGCCTGTGGAGGGACGGTAAGACCCGACCCGCGAAAGCGGTGAAGGCGCGGCCCGGTGAAACAGGAACCCCCTCGGGCGACCGAGGGAATCCCCGCCCTTCACGGCGGTGGAGGATGTCAACACCTCCTCGTCCGGCCCGAGAATTTCCTGCGCCGACCCGACCGAAACGACCATCGCCGACGGACGTCAGCCCGCGTCGGGCAGCCACGGCCCGAGCACGGTGGAATCGGCGACGGCCTTCTCCACCTGCGTACGCTCCTGCTCGGTCAACGTCAGCGCCTGGAGGCGGCTCCCCCAGTCGGGCACACGCTCGGGCTCATCCAGCGCGACCGACAGCTCGATCAGCCCGGCGAGTGCCAAAGCCTGTTCGACCGCCGGTGCGTCGTCGCCGTGCCGGCGCAGCCCCGAGTTGAGTGCCCGGAACGCCGCCCGGTCGTCGATCTTGAACTCCCGCAGGATCCGGGCGTTGTCGAGCACCCGGGCCAGCCCCTGCAACTCCTTCGAACCGCCGTACTCCACCGCCGGCTCGTCCCGCTGGATGAAGGTGATGGTGTTGCCCGACGGGTCGACGATGCCGAACCGGGACGCGCCGGCGCGGTACCGGGTGATCCTGGGCAGTCCCTTGGCGAGCACCTTGCCGTAGGTGCGGCGCATCGCGTCGGTGAACGCCGCGTGGTACGCCGCGACCTCGTCGACCATCACCAGGCAGCCGCCGCTGGTCTCCGCCGTCGGGTCCAGGTCGCTCGGCGCGCGATCGTAGTGCAGGTGGATACCGCTCCACCCGAAGGCCAGGTAGACGTACGGCTTGGTCTGCTCGTAGTGCACGTCGAACCCGAGTGCACGCCAGAACGCCAGGGTCGCCTCCGGCGACACGCAGTGCAGCAGCGGCACGATGGTCTCGTTGGGCTGGATGCGGTCCTCGTTGATCGTCATGGCCACTTCCGATCCCGTAGACAGGCCGGCCATTGTGCCAGCACAGACGAGGGGCCATGACGTCGTTTCGTCTCCTACCCAGGGAGGAGGCGGTGCTCCGACCTCCGGCCGCAACCGGGGCTCGCGGTCGGACGCGGCCACGGGGCTCGGTCGGGAGCATCTACAGGCATGACTATCGCTCTGCGCCGGGCGGCACACTGGCACCGTCCACTGATGGTTTTCGTCTACGCCATGGCGGTGCTCGCCGTCGTCTCCGCGGTCGGGATGCTCGTCGACTCGCGCGTCCTCACCGGAGTGCCGATCTGGCTCAAGCCGTTCAAGTTCGCCGTGTCCTTCGTGTTGTACGGCACGACCCTCGCCTGGATGCTGTCGCTGCTGCCGCGCCGCAGCCGGATCGCCGAGTGGGCGGCCACGGTCATCGTCGCGACATCGGTGATCGAGATGGTGGTGATCGTCGGGCAGGTCATCCGCGGTACGACCAGCCACTTCAACGACACGACCCCGCTGAACGCCGCCCTGTTCGGCGTGATGGGTGCGTCGATCATGGTGCTGTTCTTCGCACACTTCGTCATCGGGATCGTGGTGTTGCAACGGCGGATCCCCGATCGGATCGCCGCCCGCGCGGTCGGGTGGGGGCTCGGCCTGTCCCTGCTGGGCATGCTGGCGGCGGTACCGATGGTGCTGCCCGCCCAGGATCCGGGGATCGAGGGGATCAGCGGGGCGCACAGCGTCGGGGTCACGGACGGCGGGGCGGGGCTGCCACTGGTCGGCTGGAGCACCACCGGTGGCGATCTGCGGATCGGTCACTTCGTGGGGCTGCACGCCCTCCAGGCGCTGCCGATCCTGGCGATCCTGCTGAGCCGGTTCCTTGGCAGGCGGCTGGACGAGCGCACCCGGGCACGGCTGGTGGTCGTGGCGGGCGCGGCGTACGGCGTACTCACGGTGTTGTTGACCTGGCAGGCCCTGCGCGGTCAGCCGCTGCTGCGTCCGGACGCGCTCACGCTGGCCGCCGTCGCGGCTCTGATGGTCGTGACCGCGACCGCCACCGGCCTGGTGGTGTCTCGTCGGCGCGGCCCGGAACTGGCGCTGGCCGCATGACCGCGACGCTGTTCACCCTGACGTTCGCGGTGGCCGCGCCGTTCTGGGCGCTGATGATCCTGCTGCCGCGCTGGTCGTGGACCGCCCGGATCATCTCCTCGCCGCTGATCGTGCTGCCGGTCGTGGTGATCTACGGCCTGCTGGTGATCCCGGCCTTCGGCGAGGTGCTGCCGGCCGTGACGTCGCCGACCCTGGACGGCGTGCGGGATCTGCTCGGCACCTCGGACGGCGCGGCGGCGGGCTGGGCGCACATGATCGCGTTCGACCTGTTCGTCGGGCGGTGGGCCTGGCTGGACAGCCGGGAACGGGGGGTACCGGCGCTGGTCATGGCTCCGGTGCTGGTGCTGACGATCCTGCTCGGGCCGCTCGGCTTGGCCGCCTACCTCGGGGTCCGGGCCAGGTGGCCACGGTCGGCGGTCGTCGCCCCGGCGCCGCAGCCCCTAGGCTGACCCCCGTGGGGTGGGCGGGACGGCTGTTCGACATGCGGAACACGCTCGTGCGGATGGTGCTGCTCGACCTCAGCGGGGTGTGCTACCTGGCCTTCGGCACCCGGGCCGGGCCGACGCCGACGGTCACGCAGTGGGTCCTCGCGGTGGTCGCGTTCGCCGTGGCGCTGGTATTGCACCGTCGACCGCTGGCCAATCTGGTGGTGCAGGCCGGGCTGCTGGCGATCGCGATCCCGTTGATCGACGACTTCACGATCAACCAGGTGGGCGCCAGTTGGGCGTTGCTGGAAGTGACCATGCGGGTGCGTCGAGGACGCACCATCTGGCTCGCCGCCACGCTGCTGGCCGTGGTCGATCTGACCGACTCGATCGGTGACCCGCTCGGCCGGGTCGCCTCCGGCCTCGTCGGGCTGACCCCGGAGGTCGGCGTACCGCTGTTGCTCGGTCTGGTCATCCGGACCAACCGGGAGCTCAGCCGGCAGGCCGTGGAGCGGGCTGCGGCCGAGCAGCGCCGGCACGAGTCGGAGAGCCGCGCCGCGCGTGCCGACGAGCGGAGCGCCATCGCCCGCGAGCTGCACGACGTCGTCGCGCACCACGTGGCGTCGATGGTGCTGCGGGTCGGCGTGGCCCGGCACGTCCTCACCGACCTGGACCCCCGGGTGGGCCAGGTGTTCGACGACGTACACGGCACGGGGACCGCCGCCCTGGCGGAGCTGCGCCGGCTGGTCGCGGTCCTGCGCAACCCCGATGGGGTACGCGGTGACGCCGCGCTGACCGCGATCGAGCCGTCGGCGCTGCCAGCGGCGCTCGGTGCGACCGTCGACCGGGCCCGCCAGGCCGGCGTCACCGTGGAGGCCGAGTTCGACCCGGCGATCGGTTCGCTCGACGCGGTGCGCGGCCTGGCCGTGCTACGCCTGACCCAGGAGGCGCTGACCAACGTGGCCAAGCACGCCGGGACGTCCGCGCTGGCACGCCTGGTGGTTGCGGTCCGGGACGGGGCCGTGCACTGGGAGGTGTCGGACAACGGGCGCGGTGGGGTGCCGGCGGTGCCGCCCGGTGGCGGTCACGGCATCACCGGCATGCGCGAACGCGTCGAGGTCCTCGGCGGCCAGTTGGAGGCGGGTCCGACCGACACGGGGTGGCGGGTGCGTACCGTCCTCCCGGCCGTGCCGGCCGCGTCCACCGCCGGACCGTCGGCCGTGTCGGTGCCCCGGGACCGCGAGGCACCTGCCTCCTCGCCCGCGCCGGAGGCGGCGTGATCCGCGTCCTGCTGGTCGACGACCAGCACCTCATCCGCGCGGGCCTGCGGATGCTCTGCGATGCCCAACCCGACATCGAGGTGGTCGGGGAGGCCGACAGTGGCCGCGACGCGATCCCGCTCGCCGCGCGACTCGTCCCCGACGTCGTCGTGATGGACCTGCGTATGCCCGGTGTCGACGGGATCACCGCGACCAGCCGCATCCTCGCCGACCGCCCCGCCACCCGCGTCCTGGTGCTGACCACGTTCGGTGACGACGACCACCTCTACCCCGCCCTGACCGCTGGCGCCTGCGGGTTTCTGCTCAAGGACGCACCCCCCGCCGAGCTGCTGGACGGCATCCGCCGGGCCGCCGTGGGTGACAGCCCGTTCAGCCCGGAGGTGCTGCAACGCCTGGTCCAGCGCGCGGTGCACGCCCGTGCCGAGACGCCGCGGCCGGTGCAGGGATTGACCGCCCGCGAACAGGACGTGTTGAACCTCGTCGCCGAGGGCCTGTCCAACACCGAGATCGCCGACCGGCTCCACATCGGTGTCACCACGGTCAAGACGCACATCACCAACCTGATGACGAAGACCGACAGTCCCAATCGGGTGCGCCTTGCCCTGTTCGCCCGCGGGGCCTGACCCGTGTTCGCGCTCGGTGGACGGCTATGACCTCATTCGCGAGGACACGGCGATGACGAGCACCAGCGGCACGATCAGCAGCGCCGGCGCCAGTACCGGTAGGTGCAGGGCGACCAGGGCACCGACCGCGGCGCCGGTCATCAGGGCCAGCAGGACCTGGGCCTTGGGCCGCAGGCTGCGCCACGGGCTGCGCGCGGCGACGCCGGCGATCAGACTCGTGAGGGTCCCGGTCAGGTACGTGGACGACAGGCCCGGTACGCCGAACCGTTGGATCGCACTGCTCTGCACGCCCAGCGCCGCCGCCGACAGCATCAGGAGCGCGAGATGGACGTGCTCGTCGTGGGTGGGAAGGCTGATCTCCCAGACGACGAGGAAGACGACGAACACCACGAGCTCCAGGACGAGCGCCCAGGTGACCCGTCGCGGCCAGACGGGATCGTCCGGCTGCGCCGAGCCGACGACGCGGGCGCCCGCGAGGACGCCGACGATGAAGCTGACGATGGCGCAGCCGGAGGTCAGGGCGAGCTCGGCCTCGCCCCGGCCCGCCGAGAGTCCGAGGAGGACCATGTTGCCGGTCATGACGCTGGCGAAGGCTCCGCCGAGGGCGAGGAAGCCGATGGCGTCGGCACTTCCGGTCAGGAAGGTGAGCACGACGACGAGGGCCTGCCGCCGCCGCAGGAGGTGCTGGCTGTCCTGCGCCGCGGCGCGGGGGTGAATGACGCGGGGCACTGTGCTCGACACTGTCGGCCACCTCCATAGATTGTTCTTCGTATACACTTTGTCCCGACAGATCACGGAAAGGCGATCAGGTTGGCTGAAGACCTGCGGGACAAGCTCGGCGCTCAACACCTACCGCTACGCGACCAGGTCCTCGCCGCACTGCGGACCGCCATCATCGACGGCGACTACCTCCCCGGAGAGCGGCTGACCGAGGACCGGTTGGCCGAGGACTTCGGCGTCTCCCGCAACCCTGTCCGCGAGGCGTTGCGCGTCGCGGAGGCGGAGGGCTTCGTGGTGATCCTCCCCCGCCGTGGGGCAGTCGTCGCCTCGCCCAGCAGCGGGACCATCGGGGACATGTTCGCCGTCCGCGAGCGCCTGGAGACACTGGCCGCCCGGCTGGCAGCCGAGCGGGCGAGCGCGGCCGACGTGGCGGCCCTGCGCGCGCTGCTCGACCAGGGCCGCGAGGCGACCGAGCGGCATGACCTGCCCCGGGTCGCCGAGCTGAACAGCGCCCTGCACCTGCGCATCCTCCAGATCAGCGGAAACCCCTGGCTGTCGTCGATCGCCAAGTCGCTGTACCTCCATGTCCAGTGGGTCTTCCGGCTGGGTGCGGCGGAACGTGCTCCACACTCGTGGGCCGAGCACATCCAGCTGGTCGACGCCATCGAGTCAGGTGACGGCGACCGCGCCGAGCGGGCCGCACTCGACCATCTCGACGCCGCATCCGCGGCCGCCTACGAGAACGCCGAAGGCGGATACGGAGCGGCCCACTAACGGCCGCACGCGTAGCCCTGCATGCCCCGGGGGTTCGCTCCGGCGGCGAGCAAGCCCGTGTCCGGATCGCGGGTCACGGCGCAGAGCCGGCCGAGGCTCCACGCGTCGGACAGTCGCACCTCGTGCCCGTACGCCCGCAGGGCCGCCAGCGTGTCCTCGCCGAGCCGGTCCTCCACCACCAGGACGCCGGGCTCCATGTCGCGCGGGTAGAACGACCCCGGCAGGCTGACGGTGTGCCACGCGGGCGCGTCGATGGCCTCCTGCAGGGACTGGCCACCGACGAGATGCCGAAGCAGGAACGGCAACTGCCACTGGTCCTGCTGGTCCCCGCCGGGTGTGCCGCACGCCAGTACCGGCTCCCCGTCGCGGTGCACCATGGTCGGGCTCAACGTCGTACGCGGTCGCCGACCCGGAGCGAGCGACGAGGCGAGGCCCTCCTCCAGCCAGAACATCTGCAGCCGACTGCCCAGCGGGAAGCCGAGCTCCGGAATGGTGGGCGAACTCTGCAACCAGCCGCCACTCGGGGTAGCGGAGATCATGTTGCCCCAGCGGTCGACCACGTCCACATGACAGGTGTCACCGCGGGTCACCCCGTCCGACTGCACCGTCGGCTCCCCCGTCGTGGGATCCGTCGGGGCGGCACGACGCCCGGCACCGGGTCGGACGTGCGCCGGCAGGCGGGGTTCCGCCCCGTCGGGACGTCCCGGCCGCAGCTCCGCTGACGCTCGGGAGCCGATCAGGGCGGCCCGCTCCCGCGCGTACTCCCGGGAGAGCAGCGCCTTGGCGGGCACGTCGCCGCCGTCGCCGAACCAGGCCTCGCGGTCGGCGAAGGCCAGCTTGAGCGCCTCGACCTGGGCGTGGATGCCGGTCGCGGTCGCCGGGTCGTACGCGCCGGGGTCGTCGAGCGCGTCGAGGACGGACAGCGTCTCCAGCAGCACCGGACCCTGGCCCCAGAAACCAGTCTTCGCCACCGAGTAGCCGTGCCAGTCCAGGGTGGCCGGTTCCTCCCAGGTCGCCGAGTAGCCGGCCAGGTCGGCGCCGGTGACGAGCCCGGCGTGGGGACTTCCGCTGGAGTCCTGGAACGGCTGCCTGCTGAACTGGTCGATCGCCTCGGCGACGAACCCCGTACTCCAGGCCCGGCGAGCGGCCTCGATCTGTGCCTCCCGGTCGGTGCCGGCGGCCTGCCCGGCCTCGACCAGTCGTCGCAGGGTCCGCGCGTACGCCGGGTTGGCGAACATCTCCCCCGCCGCCGGTGGCCTGCCGTCGCGCAGCCAGAGCTGCGCGGAGGTGGGCCAGTGCTCCTCGAACAGGGACCGCACGGCCGCCACGGTGTCACCGACCCTGCCCACCAGCGGGTGGCCGGCACCGGCGTAGCCGATCGCCGGCTCCAGCACCTCCTCAAGGGAGAGCGTGCCGTGCTCGCGCAGCAGGAGGAGCCAGGCGTCCACGGCGCCGGGTACGGCCGCCGCGAGCGGGCCGGATCCGGGGATGAGGTCCATCCCGAGGGACCGGAAATGCGCGATGGTGGCACCGGCCGGCGCCGGCCCCTGCCCGCACAGCACCTTCGGGTTCGGGTCCTGGGCGGTCGCCACGATGGCCGGCACCTCGCCACCGGGGCCGTTGAGGTGTGGTTCGACGACGTGCAGCACGAACCCGGCGGTGACCGCGGCGTCGAAGGCGTTCCCGCCGCGTTCGAGGATGCCCATGGCGGACTGGCTGGCGAGCCAGTGCGTCGAGGACACCATGCCGAAGGTGCCCTGGAGCGTCGGTCTGGTGGTGAACGTCATGACAACACCTCACTCGTATCTGCGGCCCGGACGTCGGGCCCGGTGCCGTCCGGCTGGACCAGGTGGCACGCGGCCATGCCGTCACCGATCGCCACCTGTGCCGGTACCTCCGTCGCGCACCTGTCGAACGCGAGCGGGCACCGGGTGCGGAAGCGGCAGCCGGACGGCGGGTCGAGCGCGGACGGCAGGTCGTCGCCGAGCAGCACCAGCTGACGCTGCCGTTGGCGGACGGGGTCGGCCACCGGCGCGGCCGACAGCAGCGCCTGTGTGTAGGGGTGGGCGGGCCGGGCGAAGATCCGCTCGCGTGAGCCCTTCTCGACGAGCTGACCCAGGTACATGACGGCGATGTCGTCGGCCAGGTACTCGACCGCGGACAGGTCGTGGGTGATGAAGAGGCAGGCGAACCCGATGTCCCGTTGCAGGTCGGCGAGGAGGTTGAGCACCGACGCCTGCACGGACACGTCGAGCGCGCTGGTGGGTTCGTCCGCGATGAGCAACCTGGGCTCGGAGATCAGTGCCCGGGCGATGCTGACCCGTTGGCGTTGCCCGCCGGAGAGCTCATGGGGGTAGCGGCGTGCCACCTCGGCGCGCAGGCCCACCCGCTCAAGCTCGGTGGCGACCCGGGCCTCCCGGTCGCGGCGCGGGATCCGCCGGCCGGACAGCCGCAGCGGCTCGGCTACGACCTCCCCCACCAGCATGCGTGGGTCCAGGGAGGCGGCGGGGTCCTGGAAGACGATCGACACCGCACTGCGGTGCGGGCGTAGCTGTCGCCGGGACAGGTGCGTGACATCCGTCCCGGCGATCCTGACCCCTCCGGCGGTCGGTTCCACGAGCCGCACCACGCAGCGGCCCACGGTCGACTTTCCGGAGCCGCTCTCCCCCACCAGGGCCGTGACCCGGCCCTTCGCGATGGTGAGGGACACCCCGTCCACGGCGCGTACCGGGCCGAAGTGCATCACCAGGTCCTCGACCTGCAGGGCGTCCGGCTCTGGCGTCACCGGTTCACCTCCTCGGGTTGCATGCGGGCGGTCGGGCAGGGGTGCCAACAGGCCGCGAGGTGGCCCGTCGCGGCGAGCGTGCCCCCGGCCCGCACCGCCTCCAGGGGCGGGGCGGAGTCGCGGCACCGCGTGTCGGCTGCCGGGCAGCGGTCGGCGAACGTGCACGCGTCCGGTTGGGTCGACAGGACGGGCACCAGGCCGGGGATCTCCTGCAGCCGGTCGGTGCCGGCGTGCCTTCCCGGTGTCGGCGACGCCGACAGGAGACCGGCGGTGTAGCGGTGGTACGGGTGCGCGAACAGGTCGGTGACCGGTGCCCGCTCCACCACCCGCCCGGCGTACATGACGACGACGCGGTCGGCGATGTCGGCGATCACGCCGAGGTCGTGCGTGATGATGAGGATGCTCGTGCCGAGCCGGTCGCGCAGGTCCCGCAGCACCTGGAGGATGCCGGCCTGGACCGTGACGTCCAGCGCGGTGGTCGGTTCGTCGGCCACCAGCACCTTCGGCCCGCAGGCCACCGCCATCGCGATCATCACGCGCTGGCGCATGCCTCCGGAGAGCTGATGCGGATAGTTGTCGACTCGTTTCGCGGCGGACGGGATCCCGACGAGCGTCAGCAGTTCGACGGCGCGTGCCCGGGCGGCCCGTCGGGACATCCGTTCGTGGACCTGGAGCACCTCCCCGATCTGACGCCCGACGGTGAGCACGGGATTGAGGGACGTCATCGGCTCCTGGAAGATGTAGGCGATCTCCTTGCCGCGTACCCGGCGGAGCACCGACTCGCGGGTGCCGACCAGCTCGGTGCCGTTGAGCCGCGCCGAGCCGGTGATCCGGGCGCTCTCCGGGAGCAGGCCCGCGATGCTCATCGCGGTGACGCTCTTTCCGCATCCAGACTCGCCCACCATCCCGACGATCTCCCCGGGCGCGAGATCCAGACTGACCTTGTCGACCGCCGAGACGGTCCCGGTCTCGGTCGGGAACGAAACCGAGAGGTCGCGTATCTCCAGGACGGGTGTGTCGACCGAGGCGGCCGTTCCGGCCCGTTCGACCGTTGTCATCGCCGGTCTCCCTTCGGGTCGAGTGCGTCCCGGAGAGCGTCACCGAAGACGTTGAACGCCAGCGCCAGACCCATGATCACAACACCGGGGAGGACGGCGGCCCACGGGGCACGGGAGGCGAACTGCTGGGCGGTGGCCAGCATGGTGCCCAGGCTGGGGGCCGGGGGTTGGATGCCGAGGCCGAGGAACGAGAGCACCGCCTCGCCGAGGATCGCCGCCGGGATCGCGACCGTGGCCTGCACCAGGATCACCGACGTCGCGTTGGGCAGGATGTGCCGGGCGAGCACCCACAGGTCGCTGGCGCCGTCCACGACGGCCGCGGCCACGAAGTCCAGCGACTTGAGCCGTAGCGTGTCCGAGCGCACCACCCGGATCACCCCGGGGATCTGGGCGATGCCGATGGCCACGGCGGCGTTGCCGAGACTGGCGCCCCGAATCGCCGCCAACCCCACCGCCATGATCAGGAACGGGAACGCGAGCAGCAGGTCGGTGAAGCGCGAGATCACCGCGTCCCAGGCGCGGAAGTAACCGGCCGCGAGCCCGAGCGGCACACCGATGACCAATGATGTGGCCACCGCCAGGAGCCCCACCTGCAGCGATGCCCGCGCCCCGAGCATGATCCGGGACAGGACGTCGCGACCCAGGTCGTCGGTGCCGAGCACGTGTCCGGGGGTGCCGGGGGGTGAGAACGTGTGGGCGAAGTCGGTCTGGTCGACGGAGTACGGGGCGATCCACGGCGAGAGCAACGCGATGACGGCGGCGAGGGCGAGCACGACGAAGCTCACGACGGCGAGCGGGTTCCGTCGCAACCGGCGCAGAACGCGGGTGCGCCGGGTGATGCTGCCGGAACCGGTCTCCGCCATCGGAACGGTGAGGACGGTCATGCCGGATCTCCCGTCACCCTGATCCGTGGATCGATGACCGAATAGAGCAGGTCCACGAAGAAATTGATCACGATGTAGGCCGTGGCGGTGAGCAGGACGACGGCCTGGATCACCGGATAGTCCCGCTGGAACACCGCGTCGATGGTCATTTTGCCGAAGCCCGGAAGCCCGAAGATCTGTTCGGTGACGACCGCCCCCGAGATCAGGCCCCCGAGTTGCAGGCCCACGACGGTCACCACCACGATGAGGCTGTTCCGCAGCGCGTGCTGGGTGATGACGGCTCGCGGTCGGAGGCCCTTCGCCTTCGCCGTCCGTACGTAGTCGGACGAGAGCGAGTCCAACATCGCCGAACGGGTCTGTCGCATGATGATGGCGGCGAGGCCGGTCCCGAGGATCACGGCCGGCAGGACGATGTGGTGCAGATTGTCCACGGGATCCTCAAGGAACGGCACGAACCCGGAGGCGGGGAACAGCCCGGTCGCCACGGACAGGTAGAGGATCGCGAGCAGCCCGAGCCAGAAGTGCGGCACCGACAGGCCGATCAGGGCCAGCCCGTTGGCCAGCCACTCCGCCGGGCGCCCGCGGCGTACTGCCGCGAGCACCCCGGCGCCGACGCCGAGCGCCGTGGCGATGAGGATCGCCAGGATGGAGAGTTCGGCGGTGACCGGCAGGGCGGTCGTGAGCATCGACGAGACCGGCGTACCGGTCCGGATCGACACCCCGAAGTCGCCCTGCACCATGCGTTCCACGTACTGCGCGAACTGCAGTGGCAGCGGCTGGTCCAGCCCGTAGTGCCGACGGATGGCCTCGAGTGCCTCCGGTGACCGGTCCTCCCCGGCCAGCGCCAGGGCGGGGTCACCGGGGAGCGCCCGTACACCGAAGAACACCACGATCGTCGACAACAGCAGGGTCAGCGCAGACTGCCAGGCGCGGGTGAGGAGATATCGGGCCACGGGGACCTACTTGGTGAAACCGGCGAAGGCCGCGCGGATCACGCCGTCCGGGAAGACCTGCAGGCCCTGGATCTGCTTGCTGACGGCGGTCAGGTTCCGCTGCCGGTAGAGGTAGATCAGCGCGTCGTCCTGCTGGAGCAGCGTGACCGCCTGCCCGTACAGCTTCTTGCGCTCCTCGATGTCGTTGGACTGCCGGGCCTGGGTCAGCAGGGTGTCGAGTTGGGGGTTGCTGTAGCCGGCGACGTTCTGGCTCGCGCCGGTGCCGACGAAGTTCGTGATGTTGGCGTCCGGGTCGATCCGGCCGCTCCAGCCCAGTTGCAGCAGCTCGAAGTTGCCGCGGTCCTGCTCGTCGAGAAGGGACGAGTACTCCACCGGGTTGATCTTCAGGTCGAACCCGCCGTCCTTGACCATGGACTGGAGCGCCTGCGCGAGGCGCAGCGTGTCGGGCGTGTTCGACGCGAGCATCGTCACCGGGTACGGCGTCTGCACACCTGCCTCGGTGAGGAGTTGCTTGGCCTTGGCGGGGTCGTGCGCCGGGCAGGTCTGCGCCTCCGGCGACGAGAACGTGCTCGCGGGAGAGATGGGTGAGCAGGCGGCGGCGTGGATGCCGTTGAAGACGGCGTCGACCAGCGCCTTCCGGTCGATTGCGTGCTCGAAGGCCTGCCGAACCTTGGCGTTCTGCGCGAGGGGGCGGTTGATCGGCTTGGGCGGGGTGCCGATGCCGTCGACGTTGCCGATGTTGATCGTGAGGCCCTGGTAGCCGAGGGACTGCGACTGCAGGACGGAGACCGCGGCGTCCTGCCGCAGGGAGGCGACGTCCTGGGTGGAGATGCTGTCGGCGACCTGGGCGTCGCCGGAGCGCAGGTTGGCGGCGCGGATGCTCGCGTCGCTGAGGATGCGCCACGAGATGGCGTCGAGGTGGACCTTGTCAGCCTCGTAGTAGTTCGGGTCCTTCACGACGTCGATGGAGTTCTGCGGTACCCGCTTGGCGAACTTGAAGGGGCCGACGCAGACCGGCGCCGAGGCGAAGTCGTCGCCCAGGCTCTGCAGGGCCTTGGCGCTCATGATCATGCCGGCCCGGTCGGCGAGGGCGCCGAGCAGGGGCGCGAACGGTTGCTTCAGCCGCAGCACGACGGTGTGCGCGTCCGGGGTGTCGACGCCGTCGATGGGACCCAGTTCGCTCTTGCGTGCCGACCGGGCGTTGGTCAGGTGTCGCTGCAGGGTGGCCTTCACGGCGGCGGAGTCGAACGCCGTGCCGTCCCCGAAGCGCACCCCCTGACGCAGCGAGATGGTCACCGTCCGGCCGTCGCTGCTCGTGGTGGGCAGGGCGGTCGCCAGTTGGGGTACGACCTGCGCCTGCTCGTTCACGTCGTAGAGCTTCTGGCACATCGCCTGGAAGACATAGCGGGAGTAGAGGCTCCGCGACAGCGTCGGGTCCAGGGCGTCGGGCTCCGCGGAGAGGGCGATGACCAGCTTGCCGCCCTGCTTCACGGCAGCGGGGTCTGCCGGCGTACCGAAGGAATCCTGGCCTGCCGACTGGTTGTCGCCGGACTGGGCGTCCCCGCTGTCCGACACCGGTGAGCAGGCAATGACCGTGCAGAAGACAGCGACCGCGGCCACGGCGGCCCGGAGCGGACGGCGGCGGGGCAGGCTCGTTTCCCTGAAGGTGAGGTTCGTCATCGGGAGCTCCTCGAGTGGGCGATTCCGGGGAGCGTATGTTGTATACGATGACCGCCGCAAGACCCTTGGAGGGCTCTCGAACGCCCGGTCATCGTGGACAAAACCCGGGCCCGCCTCAGCCGGCGGGACGCGCCCCGGCGCGGGCCGGGCCGCCCCGCACCAGGCTGACCAGGACGACCAACGCGAGCACCGCCACCACCGCACTGAAGAGCTCAGCAGCGGCACGCAGACCGGTCACCTGGATCAGCAGGCCGACACCGACCGCCGGCACGCCGAGCATGGCGAACAGGATGGCGAAGAAGGTCGACACCACTTCGGCCTGGCCCTCCGGGGCGGTCTTCATGGTGATCGTGGTGATGCCGTCGCCGACCGCGACCCCGGCCGCGACACCAGTGATCGTCGAGCCGATCAGCAGGGTCACCAGCACCGCCATCCACATGCTGAACGCGAGCAGGCCGGCCGCCACGATCAGGCCAGCGCAGGCGAACGCCAGCGCGGTACGTGAGGACAGAACACGGGTCAGTAGCTGACCGAACGCGGCACCGGCGAAGGCCAGGAAGACCACCAGCGCGGCCAGGGTGTGCGACTCCTCGTGCAGGACCATGCCGAGAAACAATCCGCTCACCGCCGTGAGCACTCCGAGTGCGGCGAAGCCCGCGCCGGCGGTGGTCGCGGAACGGACGAAGTCGCCGCGGATGTTCGGCGGTACGCGTAACCGCTGAGGTCGCAGGGTCAGCGGGGAACGCTGCGCCACCGTCTCCGGCACCCCGATCATCGCGATGATCCCGACCACCGCCAGGACCAGCACGATGACCCACGGCAGCCGGAGCGGCTCGGGCGCCACGTCCGACACGATTCCGGCCAGCAGGGTGCCGGTGGCGAGACCACCCAGGTTGGCGAAGATCGCCACGGTGGCGGCCCGCCTGGGATGCCGCGGATCCTTGATCAGCTCTGCCAGCGCCGCGGTCGCCGCCCCGATGACCAGTGCGGCGGAGAGACCGGCGAGCACGCGGCCCACGACGAGCATCGCCAGGTCCACGGCGGCCAGGAACACGGCGTCGGCGGCGACGGAGAGGACCAGTGCGGTGAGGATGACCGGCCGACGGCCGATCTGGTCCGAGAGGCGGCCGAAGATCAGCAGACCGACGACCACGCCAAGCGCGTACACCGCGTAGATCACGGTCACGGTCAACGACGAGAAACCGAACTCCATCTCGTAGAGCGGGTAGAGCGGGGTCGGCACGGTGGTTCCCACGAGCGTGATCCAGAACGCGAAGGCGACCCGTACGGCGCCTGACGTGGAACCGGACCGCGCCGTTCCGCCATCGGCCTGGCTGGCGTTGGACATGACCAGTCCCCCCCGGGCTCAAACCCCTGCTGCGGGCCGGCGCCGCCCGCACCCTCCCGTCGCGGCTGCTGTCCCTGTGTGCAGCATGGCCGCGGCCCTCGGCGGAGGTGCGGTAACAGCCCTAAACGCCCTCATCAGGTGGTGCGCTCGGGCTCACGACCGACGGGGTCGGCCGTGCAGGGCGGCCCGCAGCGCCGGCCCGAAGACGCGCCGGACGTCGGCCGGGGACAGCCCACCGATCGAACGGATCGGGTTCAGGTACCGCGTGAAGATCAGCCCACCCAGCACGCCGACCGCGGCGGTGGCGCGTTGCGTCGCGTCGGGCCCGCCGAGAAATTCAGCGATGCGGAGGCGCAGCTCACCGTCCAGGTAGTCACGCAGGGCGCGCATTGTGTCGTCGTCCTGCACCGCCATCCGGTTCTCGGCTGGCACGGTGGCGTCCCACAGGCCGGTGACCGAGTCGAGCAGGCGGTCGGCCAGGCCGGCCTGGTCACCCCGCAAGGCCTGGTCGAGAGCGGCGGGCTCGACGCACAGCAGGTTCAGCGACTGGCTGAAGAGGCCCTGCTTGGAGCCGAAGTGGTAGCTGATGAGCGCCGAGTCGACGTCAGCGGCGGCGGCGATCGCCCGGACCGTCGTGCCCGGATAACCGTGCTTCAGGAACAGCTCGCGCGCGGCCTCGGCGATGCGGGCCTTGGTATCGGGGTTGCCTCGAGGTCGACCCCGGGTTTTATTCAACACGATTGAATAATGCGCCTCTCCGGTGGCACGGTCAACGTCGTCAACCCGCAACGAGGAGTGAGCACATGCGCACTGTCGTCTTTGGCGCCACCGGCCCCAC
The DNA here is from genome assembly GCF_040608515.1 of Micromonospora sp. NPDC005173. Lineage (NCBI taxonomy): Bacteria > Bacillati > Actinomycetota > Actinomycetes > Micromonosporales > Micromonosporaceae > Micromonospora > Micromonospora sp. NPDC005173. The sequence continues at coordinate 42,125 of NZ_JBEXIK010000028.1, read as the reverse complement.
CGGCCGCCAGATCATCGAGCAGGCCCTGGCCGCCGGCCACGAGGTCGTCGCGGTCACCCGCCGCCCGCACAACGTCCAGCCCCGCGCCGGCCTCGCCGTCGTCAGCGCCGACGTCGCGGACCTGGACGCCGTCCAGCGGGCCGTCGCCGGCAGCGATGCCGTCCTGTCCAGCCTGGGTGTCCCGCTCACCCCGAAGCCGATCACCGTGTACTCGCGGGGCAACGCGAACATCGTGGCCGCAATGCACCGACACGGGGTGAAGCGCCTTGTCACAGTCAGCTCCAGCGTCATGGATCCCACGTGGCGACCGACCGGCGAGTTCTTCTTCAACAACGTGCTGGATCCGCTGTTCAACCGCAGGGTGGGCCACACCGCGCACGAGGACATGCGTCGCATGGAGTCGCTCGTACGCGACAGCGACCTGGACTGGACCATCGTCCGGCCGTCCGGGCTGTTCGACCACCCGGCCGCCACGCGCTACCACGTGGCCGAGAACGTCGCGGACGGCCTGTTCACGGCACGTGCGGATCTGGCGGCGAGCATGGTGGCGCAGTTGACCGACGACCGTTTCGTCCGGCGGGCGATGGCGGTGATCACCACCGAGGTGCGGCCGAGTATCGCGGGTCTGATCTGGCGCGAGGCCGTCATGAGGAAGAAGTGACGCACCAGCCCGCGTCCTGGCCCGCCGCCCGACGGTTGCGAGGGCCCGTCGTCCGCCCTGATTCCTGCGGTGGACGCGGCCAGGCCCGGCCGGCGTTGTGGGCGCGATATACCTGTGAGGCATGAATATGACCCTGAGGTATCACGCTCGTTGACGACCTCGCCAGGGCTCGTCGCGGCCCGCTTCGGATGCCGCGACGTGCTCCCTGAGTCGGCCAGGTCGCGGTGGGAAACGGCCCTGCGCGGCGACCGTGCGGCCCTGGTTGCGGACCGTCGTGCCGCCTCAACCGGCGGTCGACGTCCGCCGTGCGCCGGGCGGCCACAGCACGGTCGTCGGGATGTGGCGCTGCCGCGCCCAGCCCACGGTTCGGTCGGTCGCCGCTTCGTGGCAGCCGGTCTCCCCGTCCCAGACAGCCACCACCCGGTGCACCCGGCGGAGCAGCTCCCGGTTCGCCGCCACGTAGGCCGCCGTGCCGGAGTGCCGGCATCCGGTGTGGACGACCTCGGCCGCCTGGTCGAGCAGCTCGTCGAAGGCGGCACGGCCGGCCGCGGGAATCGCCCGATCACGGTAGTCGGGGGCCGGCAGGACCACTTCGTACGTGCCGCCGGTGGCGAGCACCGCCCGCGCGAAGATCTGGTCGGCGCCGGTGGCCAGGCAGGTGACGCCCCGCACCGGCCGCTCGCTGATCCGCCGCAGCTCGGTACGGAGTGCGTCGTAGACGAGCCGCTCGGTGGCGGGGGTCAGGTTGGTGTGCCCGGTGATCCCCACCCGGACCGGCGCAGGGTCCAAGGTCATCAGACAATCCTCTCCCCCGAGGCGTCGCCCGACGCGCGCGGGGAGTCTTCCGGGTCACCGGCCTGGCGGGGCGGCCCCGGCGGGCCGGTCGGGTCGGGGGTCAGCCGGATCATCTCGAACCCGGCGTCGGACAACACCTCCGGCAGCGCCCGGATCTCGTCCCGGTTCGTCTCCTGGACGTCCCACGGCAGCTCGTCCCACGGTCGTAGCGCAGGGTGCCGGCGGCGGGCGTCGTCCCGCGGCTCGCCGTACACCCAGCCCTCCCCCCGCCGTTCCCGGCACCACCGTTCGTGTTCCAGTTGAGCCAGTTCGTCGATCCGGTCGTCGATGGCCCGGACGGCGTCCGGGTCCGCCGCCCCGGCGGTGGGGCCGTGCCGGGGCGCCACCACGCAGCCGAGGCTCAGCAGCTTGGCGGCGATGTCCTGCACGTGGGCACGGTTGGCCCGGCGTAGCGACTCGGGAAGTCGTGCCCAGTCCACCATGGCGGGTGTGTCGCCCCGGCGCACCCCGGCGCGCTCCTGCGACTGGAGGTACTTGTCGTGGATCTGCCGGGCCAGCCGTTCGGTGAGGTCCTCGGCGATCAACTCGGCGTCACAGGCCCGGGTCAACACCGGATAGAGCTGGAGCCGGCCGTGCACCTCGTCGAGCAGGTCGTGCCGGCGGTCGCCGTGGAACGCGGCGGCGAGCGCCGCCTGCCGGTACACGGGTACGAACACCGTGCTCTCCGACCGCTGCCAGAGTTCGGGGTTGTCCAGCGCCAACTGGAGCCCGTTGCGTTCGTCCACGGCGCAGACGTAGAGCCGGTCGTAGCCGCGGCGCAGCATTCCCGAGTCGACCAGACCGTCGAGGTCCAGGTCGTACGCCCGCACCTCGCAGACGGTGGGCAGGAAGGGGTGGCGGGTGGTCGCCAGCGCGAGCTCAGCGGTCGCGTCCGGGGCCACCAGGTCGACGTGCAGGGGTGGCACGGGCCGACCGGCCGGCGCTTCGGCCTGGCGCAGTTGCCAGTGCCGTGCGGTGGCCACGAGCGCGGCCCGACGGAAGCTGCCCCGACCAGCGATGAGGATCCGGACCGGGCGTCCCGTCGTCGTGGGCAGGGGATGGTGCCGGTACAGGGCCCGGGCGGCCACGTCGTCGACGTGGAAGTAGTCCAGCCGCAGCCGGCTGGAGCCGGCGGCGCCCAGTCGTCGGGCCTGCAACGACAGGCACATCTCGGGGTCATGGACCTGCACGTAGACCCGGGCTGGCTGCCGTCGGTCCTGGATCAGCCGGCTCGCGGCGTTGGCGATGGCATGGTTGCGGTCGTCGTCGTCCGTGCAGGCGTAGACCGTGCGGGCGTGCGGCAGGCCGGCGCCGCGCAGCACCTCAGGGCTGGTCGGGTCGCCGGTGACCCCGAGGTAGCGGTGCCGGCGGTACTCCAGTGGCCCGAACGGCTCGGCGCGCACCACGACCACCCGCTCGCCCTCGCTGAAGAGCCGGTCGGCGAGCATGTGGGCGAACTGCGAGTCGCCGCAGACAACGGCGTGCCCCCTGGCCCGGCGGGCGCGCAGTCGCCGGATCTCGGCCGCCAGCAGCAGCCGGCTGGCCTCCACGACCGCGAGGAGGGTGAACAGCGGGGCGGCGAACCGGGCGACCTGCAACTGCCACGGGTACGGGCCGGGCTCCTGCAGCGGCTCCGCGCCGAGCACGAAGAGCTGGAGGTCGTAGTAGATCACGTCGTACAGGTCGTGGCCGGTGTCCGGCTCGGCCCGCAGCAGCCGCTCGAAGCCGATGAAGCCGAGCACCAGCGCGAGCAGTCCGATCACCGCGAAGACCGCCCGCAGTGACCGTCCGGCCGGGCGGTACGCACCGGGGACCGGACCCGTCATCGACCAACTCCCTCGTCCGCGGGACCGTCTTCGCACCAGTGTCGCCGGCCGGCGGCCGGGTGCCCACCGATCGCCCGGACCGTTCCCGGTGATCAGGTGGGATCGGTCCATCCCGAATCGTATTCGACGCAGTCGATCCGACCGGACCAGCGGCACCCCGGCTGATCGGCCCTTTTTGCAGGTGAGCGCCGCAGTCTGCGGCTGCGTACCGGTCCCCTCCGGTGGCTACCGAGGGCTACGATTGCAAGACGGGCCGGAGGGGGCGCACGAGCGGGTCGGCCTCGGGTCCCCCGACACCTGGCGCCCAGGCCGGAGCTACCGGAGGATCAGGGAGATGGACGCACTCGGAGGTCCACCGGCGGTAGGCCCGGTCAATCCCTTCTCACCGACCGCCGTGGCCCGGGTTACGGAGGACGGCACGGGCGGCAGCACGGTGATCACCGCTGCCATCCGCGACGCGACCGCCCAACTCGACGACTACCTGCGCACCGGCGACGGTGCCGTCGTCGCCGTCGTCGGTGACTACGGCACCGGCAAGACCCACCTCGCTGTCGAGTTGCTGGCCCACACCCGGCGGGTCACCGGAGCCGCCGGGCGGGCGATCTACCTGGACGCGCCGGGCGACACCTTCCTGTCACTGCACCGGCGGTTCCTCACCCTGCTGTCCCGCGACGTGGTGCGCGACCTGCTGACCCGGTACCGGACGGACCCGGCGGGCCGCACCACCTCGACGGACCTGCTCGTCCTGCGGCTGCGCGAGGAGCTCGCGGAGGTCACCACCGACCCGGCCTTCGGCACCGCGCTGGCGATGCTGCTCGACCCGGCCACCGAGGCGGCCGCCTGGGACTGGTTGTCGGGTCACCCGCCGGGGCCGGCGCTGGTCGCCGCCGGCGTGACCCCCAGCGCGGACGTGGAGGCCACCGCCGTCGAGGCGATGGGGGTGCTGGCCCTGCTGCACGGCCGGCGGCACGAACGTTTCGTCCTGGTCCTCGACGAGCTGGACAAGATCCTCACCGCGGGCGGCCGGCCCGGGCAGGAGACGATGGCCCGCCTACAGCGGCTGCTCGGGGTGTTCACCTCCGCCGGGGCCTTCCTGGTGATCGCCGGGCTGCCCGACATGCTCCATCTGCTCAGCACCGACGTACGGCAGCGGATCGGGCCGATCGTGCGGATGTCGGCGCTGAGCGGTGCGGACGTCCGCACCTTCATCCGGCAGACCCAACTACGGGCACTCGGTGAGGCGCGGCTCGCACCGTTCACCGTGGAGACCACCGAATACCTGGCCAACCTCGCTGACGGGGTGCCCCGGCGGGTGATCCGGCTCTGTTACCACCTCTTCCAGCGCGCCGCCCAGGCCGGTACGCCGGTCACCCACGTCATGGTCCGTGAGGTGGTCCGGGTCCAGTTCGACCTGGCCAACCGGCAGGACGTCGCCGCCGACGTACGGCGGGTGCTCACTCAGGACGGCTGGTCGTACCAGCGGGACCATCTGGTCGGGTCGATGCGCGACCTCCCGGTGGACTTCTGGATACCCCTGGAGGAACGCAACGCCGGCTGTTGCGTGCTGCTCACCGAGTCGGTCCTCAAGTCCGAGGAGGTCGACGAGCTCAACCGGCGGGTCGTCGCGATCCGGGCGGCGGTCCCGGACAGCGAGGTGGTCCTCGTCGTCGTCGGCCACCTGCCCGCGGAGTTCGCCGCGGACCTCGCCGGCACGTTCAGTGTCGAACCGATCGTCCACGATCCGCAGTCGTTCGCCGAGGATCTCTCCGGCAGCGTCAAGGCCCTGATGCGTCGGCTGGAGCAGGCGATCGGCGCGGACGCCCTGACCTCGGTACGGCAGCGGGTCGAGCGGATCCACCGGCAGCAGAGCAACACGCAGCGCTCCATCGAGCAGCTGTCGTACCAGCTCGACGAGATCCGGGGCGAGCTGCGCCAGGACCTGGCCGGCCCGGCGGGGCGGCTGAGCGTCGTACCGGAGCGGCGCGACGCGGCGACGGGGGTGACGTCGCCGCTGCCGGGGCGGGTGGCCCGGGTCTTCGCCGAGGCCATCACGGCACTGGACCAGCTCACCGGTTTCGAGCGGCGGCTGCGGGACGCGTTCGCCCCGCACCGCGTGGCGACCGTCGCTGGCGCCGACGGCGGGCAGGCCCTGCGGTCGCTGCTGCGCTCCCGGGACGTGCAGCGCGCGGTCGGTACGTCGGTGGTCCTCCGCCGGTTGATAGAGGCGTTCCGGGAAGGGGCCGAGCAGTGGTACGACGGCCACCGCGCGAATCCCCAGCCGACGGATCTGGAGCGGTTGGACCTGCTCTGCGAGACCTACGACGGGATCGCCGAGTACCTGCCGCTGTTCCAGTTGGACACCCTGAGCGGGCTGGCCGCGCCCGGCGCGGGTGGTGAGGACGACCCGGCCGATCGGTCGCGTACCTGGTCGCAGGCGCGGTCGGTCTTCGACGGGCTGGGTGGTCGGGTCCGCCAGTTGCTGCTGGCCGGCTGAGCGTCGCCGGTCGGGCTCAACGGTCCCGTTCCAGGGTGCGGGCCGGTGGGACCTCACGCATCCGGGGCGGCCCGGTCGGGTCGGCGTCCGGCCGGGGCGCGACCATTCCGGGGCCGCCGGGGCGACGCCGGTCGAGCAGGGCGGTGGCCAGGGCGTGGATGACGTTGATGACCACGATGGCCGTCGCCACGATCCCCACCGTGCCGGGGAAGTCCCGTTCGAGGACGAGGGCGAGGATCACCGCGGTGATGCCGTTCTGCTGCCCCCAGGCGAGGTAGCGCCGGTCGGACGTGGGTAGGCCGCGGGTGATCGGCACCGACACCACCAGTTGGGCCGCCACGGCCGCCAGCCCGAGCACCACCCCGGGAACGACGTCGACCCCCTGCACGAGCAACAGCCCGAGCAGGAAGGTGGCGACCAGGTACGCCGCCTGGGTTGACCGGCCGACGACCGGACCGAGCCGGGGTCGGAAGAAGAGCCCGGCGATCGCCACGCCGAGCATGAGGAACTGCCAGGCGGCGAAGAGGACCAGCACGACCAGCAGCGCCACGGCCAGCCAGTTGAGCGCCGACCGGACCCGGGGTCGCACCGGGCGGGGCCCGTCCGCCCGCAGGCCGGCGGTGCGCAGCAGCAGCCACAGCAGCCAGGCGCCCGCGGCGAAGGCGATGTTGGCGAACAGGTCGACCAGGAGCTCCAGCGGCCGGTCGCTGATCGCGCCGGCGAGCGCGCCCCCGTCACCGCCGCTGAGGTCCAGGGCGAACGCGGAGACGTAGACGGTGAGCAGCACGGTGATCGGGTCGTCGAAGGACGCCCAGATCGACAGGATGGAGCGGGCGCGGGCGGAGGTGCGGTCGGGACGGCTCATGGCGGCCACCGCGAGCGGGTCGATCTGGGCGACGGCCACCCCGAGGACCAGGAATGCGGGGTCGCGGAAGGCCAGCACCATCACCCCGGCGATGAGCGCGGCCTTGGCGACCACGCCGACCGTGACGGCCAGCAGCACGGTGCCCAGGTGGGCACGGACCTCGGCGAGGCTGATGTCCCGGGTGCTCCCGACCAGGCCCACCGCCAGCAGGACCGACGCGAGCAGGAGGTACTCGGGGGCGCGTTCGAGCCCGTCGATGTCGCCGGCCCAGGCCACCAGCAACCCGGCCAGGGCGGCGGCGACCACGGCCGCTGATCTCGCCAGTACGGTCACGGCCATCCAACCGACTCGTCGCTCCTGATTGATCCGAGGTGACGATACCGACGGCGGGAAACCACCTCAATCACGAACCACGTCGATCCCTCCGGACAATTCAGGCCGGCACCGCGAGTCGTCGGGCCACCGTCGCCATCTCCTGGTCGGCGCGGGCGACCAGGTCCTGGTCGAGGGTGACGCCGAACAGGTAGTCGTCCGAGGAGAGCCGGTAGTAGTAGATCGCGCCCATCTCCACGTCGAGGACCAGCCGGGTGATGTCTCCGGCGACGGCCCGGCGCAGGTCCCGACCCACCTGCAGGGCCAGCAGCGACAGGTCACCGGCGAGGCGCTGGTAGCGGTCCCGCCGATCGGCCACGGTGATGCCCCGGTTGAAGAACGGTTCCAGATCGGGGTGCTCAAGGATGTCGACCGCCGAGTGCTCACCCATCCGGTGGTGGCTCAGGTAGTGCAGGCCCGCGGGGCGCAGTGCCGCCGTGAGGGCCCCGTCGGGCGTGGACGACCCGGTCACGTGGGTCGGGAAGTCCTCCCCCGGCGCCGGGTCCGGTGCCGGTTCCCCGTCCGTGTCCGCGTTCCAGCCGCCGGGGTTCTGCGACCGCTGCCGCAGCAACCGGCGTAGGTCGGTGGCGAGCTGCGAGGCGGCCCGGTCGACCACGTCGACCTGGCTCGGGTCGGCCACCGGCTCGGCGTCCGCCCCGGGTACGGCGGCGAAGCCGACCACGTGTTCGTTGCCCACCACAGAGTTGCAGAAGACGAGACCGGACCGGGTCTGCACGACCGTCCGGATCAGTGCCCCGGTGTGCAGCTCCCCCAGCCGGCGGTGCAGCTCGCTGACCCGGTACACCAGTTGGGCGCCGACCCGGCGGTGCACCTCGCGGCGTTGCGACGGGTCCGCCTCGTCACCCGGCGGCGGGGCGGACGGATGGGCGAACAGGTCCAGCGCGAAGTCGAGCACCCCGGTGGTGTAGTAGGCGACGTGGTAGACGCCGCAGCCGCTGAGCAGCAGCCCTCGGCAGAGGTCCCGCTTCTTGAGGAAACCCGGGACGTCCTGCTCGGCCGTCTCCTCGACCAGGGCGTCGTGCAGCTCCGGATCCGTCACCAGGTCACTCCCTCAGCTCTGCGGCACATCGATGTCGGTGTCGGTCAGCGCAGCGGCGGCGTTCGGGGCGTCGTCACGCAGCGCCTGGATCGCGGCGAGGTTGGCGCGGGCGTCCCGCGTGACCGGGTGGCCACGGCCGAGATACTGCAGGGAGGTCACGCATGCTTCCTCCTGGACCGGCAGCGCGCCGTCGAGGTCCCCACGGGCGGCCAGGTTGCCGGCCTGGCCGGTCGTCGCCGCCAGCGTCCACGGGTGCGCGTCACCGAGCTTCGCCCGCAGCGAGCGCAGGCCGCGCTCGCCGTACCAGACGGCCTGGTCGAACTCCTTCGAGCCGCGCTGGAACAGGCCCAGGTTGACTGAGCAGATCGCGGTGAACGGGTGCCCCGACGCCAGCTTCCGCTCGTACCCGCGCAGGCACCGCATGGCGTGCTTGACGGCGATCCCGGCGTCGCCGGCGTGGTAGTAGTCGGCCGCCAGGCTGAGCAGGCTGCCCCGGGTGTGCGGGTGGTCCTCGCCGAGGTGCTCGACATAGCCGCGGAACGTCTCGGTGCTGCGTTTCTTGGCCGGGATGGTCAGGCCGAGTCGGCGCTCGGTGACGGCGAGGCTGCGATTGACCCGCAGCTCGTCGAGGAGGCGGCCGGTGGGCAGCTCGTGGATGCGGGCGAGCGCCTCCCGCAGGGTGGCCAGCGACAGCTCGTACTCGCCGATCTCCCGCTCGCAGGTGCCGACCTGGCACGACGCCCGCCAGGTCCGCGGGTCCTCCGGGCCGAACAGCAGCATCCGGCGGTCCCGTTCCAGGCGGGCGAGCCGCAGGGCCTCCGGGGCGTCGCCGGTGAGCAGGAAGGAGATCCCGAGGTTGTTCACGGCCATCCGGGTGTTCGGGTGGTCGTCGCCGACCGTCTGGCGGAAGCCATTGAAGGTGGCCTGGTCCTCGACCAGGGCATCCTCGAACCGGCCCAGGCCGCGCAGGTCACCGCCCCGGCCGCGACCGGCGATGAGGGTATGGAAGTGGCGCAGGCCGTAGCGGCGGCGCTGCTCGCTGAGCACCCGCTCGTCCAGCCGCAGCGCCTCCTGGTGGTTGCCCAGCGCCCGGTACAGGTTCGCGGTCTGGACGAAGAGTCGCATGGTCAACTGATCGGTCTCGTCACCGCGGTCCCACCGCTCGCACGCCGCCGAGGCCAACAGCAGCGCCGAGCGCCAGGCATCGCTGTCGTTGGACAGGAACAGGTGGCGCACCCGCTTGACGACCCAGTGCCGGACCCGCCGGTCGTCGGACTCCAGCGCCCCGGCCGGTACGAGATGCCGTTGGAGCTCATCGAAGACGGCGGCGTAGCGGTTGTCGTCGGCCTCCGGATCGGTCGGAGCGTAGCCGGCGAGGCCGTGCAGGACCTGCCGGTGCCGCTCCCGCCGCTCCGGCTCGGGGATGGCCTCCCGGAGCAGGACCTGGATGGCGCGGTGCATCCGCAGTGCCGCACCGTGCCCCCAGTCGACGTCGTAGAGCGCGAAGCGGGCGCCGACGGTGAGAACCAGGTCCACCTCGACGGCGTTGATCAGCAACTCGTCGGCATCGGTGCCGGACGCGGCGGCGAGCTGGGTCAACATCGGAGTGGAACGCAGCAGTGGCAGCCCGATGCCCTCCGGCGAGAGGAAGGCGCTGAGCTCGGCCAGCCGGATGGCCAACTCACCGAAGGGCGTGGCGCGCAGCGCCTCCAGCGTGATTCTGAGGACCCGGGCCACGCTGGCGGTGTGCGACCCGGGGATCTGCTCGCCGAGGTCCTCGTCGGACTGTCCCTCCAGCGCGGCCAGCAACTCCCGAACACCCTGGCCCACGGCCTCCAGGCTGGGCACCCCGCCGTGCTCCAACCGTACGACGCGCTGCCGCATCCAGGCCGTGGCCAGGCGCAGCGCCAGCGGCAGGTGCTCCAGCGCCACCGCTATCGACCGGGCGTCCTCGGTGCCGATGCCGAGCACCCGGCGCAGCATCGCGACGCTCTCGTCGCCGGTGAAGGCGGCAACCTCCAGCGGTGAGGGCAGCCCGGAGGAACCGTCGTCCCGGGAAGTGATCAGGACGTGCCCGGCGCCGTCGTGCGGCAGCAGGCCGGTCAGCACGTCGGCGTCGTCGGCGTTGTCGTAGATCAGCAGCCAGCGCGGGAAGGCGCCGTCAGGTGCGGAGAGCGCCTCCAGGGCGGCCTCCGCAGCCCCGGTGCTGTCCACCGCGTTGATCTCGTCGGCGAGCGCGCCGAGCCCGTTCTGGACGGTCTCCCGGTCCTGGGCGGGGATCCACCAGACCACGTCGTAGTCGTAGGCGAAGCGATGCGCGAACTCCCGGGCCAGCTCGCTCTTGCCGACCCCCGCGCCGCCGGTCAGGGTCAACGGGCGGTCCTCGCTGGCGAGGTGGTCGCGCACCCGTTCCAGGTAGTCGTCCCGGCCGACGAAGGACGGGTTGCGGGGTGGCACGTTGAACCGCAGTCGCCGGTCGGCGTCCGCCGGGAAGCGCGCGACGTTGCGCAGGTCGCCGGCGGGTTGGGCGGAGGCGATCAGGCCGAGCTGGCTCAGCAGCAGCGACTGCGCCCGGATGGCGTCAGCCGCGCGCAGATCGATGACCCGCTCGGGGTCGAACCGGTCCCGCCACGCGTCGCCGGCCACCAGCACGCCGAGCACCTCCGCCGACTGGTCGGCGGACTCCGGACGCAGCCCGGACAGCTCCGCACCGGCCCGGTCGGCGAGATCCGGCGAGAGGACCGCCAGCACGGTGGCGTTCGGCCCGAAGTCGGGCTCCACGCCGGGGCGTACCGCCCACAGGTGGGGCCGGACCCCGGTGCGGCGCAGTTGCCCGCTGATCCAGTCCGCCCACGGCCGGTCGACCGGGTCGTACGCCACGGCGATGTCGCCGAGACTCTCCGCCGGCTCCAGGAGCACCGCATGCCGGTAGCGCTTGCGGATCCGCTCCGGCACCGGGGCCGCCCGGGTGACCTCGCCCCCGGTGATCCACTCTGTGATCCGCTCGTACGCCGCCAGCGGGCTGCCCGCGTCGTCGGGCTCGTCGGCGAGCACCGACAACACGTCCTCGAAGGTGTCGTAGTTGCGCCCCGGCACCTCGACGATCCCCACCGCCGCGGGGTCGGGGGCGTCGGACGGCTTTTCGAGCAGCCGGGCGAAGGCCTGGCGGACGAAGTCGCGGGACTCCCCGCGCCACGGCTCGGGGACCTCGTGCAGGGTTGGCGCGGCCAGCACCCGGATCCCGCCGGTGGCCCGCTGCCGCAGCTCCCCGGCGAGCCCGGCCGCCTGCTGCACCGCCGGCCGGCGAGGTGGCATGCACACCACCGCGACGTCGCTGAGCACCGCGCCGTGGGTGATCCCCGGCTCGGTCAGGTCGACCGGGGCGTCGATCAGGACGTAGTCGTACTCGGCCTGCTGGAGCAGCTGCCGGAGCCGGGCGGCATCGCCGGTGGGCGGGCCGGCGGCGGTGGCGCCGAGACCGACCATGGCGAACGTGGCGGTCGAGCCGGACACCGCGTACCGGTAGAGGGTGCCCTGCTCGGGCGCGGTCGGTGCGATCATCGTCGCGGGTGGCACCGGCGGCGCGTCCGGTGCGGGGGTGAGCACGGCGGCGAGGTCGTCGCCCAGCTCCCGGGCCGCCGGGACGGCGTCCACCTGGACTGGGCGCAGGAAGTCGTAGACCCGAGGGGTCTTCGGGCACCAGTCGACGGCGAGCACCTTCTTGCCGTTGCCGGCGAGGATCCAGGCGACGTTGGCCACCGCGCTGCTGCGGCCAGTGTCGTCGGCGGGCGACACGAACGAGACGATCGTGGCGATACCCGGTGTCGCATCCCTGCTGATGTTCATGGCTCTCCCCGGCCCGGGCGGTGGTGCGGGTCGCCAGCGTCGGCCGCGGCGCCCGTGGGGTCAGTCGTCGCCATCGAGGGCGCTCTCGAAGCCTGCGTACTGGTCACCGGGGGCGGCGGCGCGGCGGTCGAGCCGTCGCAGCGCGGCGACGAGGACGCCGACCGGCAGAGCGTCCAACTCGGTGAGGTCCAGGTCGGTGAGGTCGATCAGCTCCGAACGGAAGTCGTCCTCTCCGGTGTCCATCCCCGACCACCGCCTGTCTCCGTGTCGCGCCGCGCCCGGTCCGCTCCCCACCGCCGGGCCAGACATTGACCGGTGGCCAGATCCGCTGAGTGTGCTCATGATAACCGTGCGCCGCACTTCGGGCGGACACCCGGACGGCGGCCAGACCAGGTACGACGGGTCCGCACCGGCACCCGCCGATCGGCGGCGGCACGCGGAACGTCGCATGTCGATGTATGCTCCACTCTGGTCAGGTGGCCGGATCGGCGACCGACAGGACGGCGGAGCGTCTGATGCCCGGACCCGTTGGCGGCCACCAGCCGTCGCTCGGCGCGACGGTCCGCTCCGCGCCGCCGAGGCGACCGGTCCCCTTTCGACAGTTCGTGGTGAAGCTGCACAGCCGCTGCGATCTGGCCTGCGACCACTGCTACGTCTACACGATGGCCGACCAACGCTGGCGGTCCCGACCCCGGGTGATGTCGGCGGCGACGCTGGCGCGCACCGGGGAGCGGATCGGCGAGCACGCCCACCGGCACGGGCTGGAGGGGGTGAGCATCGTCCTGCACGGCGGCGAGCCGCTGCTGTCCGGGGTGGGCGGCGTCGCACGGGCCGTCGAGCTGCTGCGGCGCGGGGCCGCCCCGGTGCCGGCGCGGGTGAGCGTGCAGACCAACGGCGTCCGGTTGGACGACTCCTTCCTGCGCCTGTTCGACCGGCTCGACGTCGGGGTCAGCGTCAGCCTCGACGGGGACCGCACCGCGCACGACCGGCACCGACGAGGGCCGGACGGGCAGGGCAGCCACGACCGGGTCGAGGCCGCGCTGCACCGGCTCACCGGGTCGTACCGGAGGCTTTTCAACGGGCTACTCTGCACCGTCGACCTGCGCAACGATCCGCTCACCACCTATCGCAGCCTGCTGGCCCACCAGCCCCCGGTGGTGGACTTCCTGCTGCCCCACGGCACCTGGTCGGCGCCGCCCACCGGCCGCCCACCCGACCCACTGCACGCCCCGTACGCGGACTGGCTCATCGCCGTCTTCGACGAGTGGCACGCCGACGGCGGGCAGCAGACCCGGGTCCGCCTCTTCGACGAGATCATCCAACTCCTGCTCGGTGGTTCCTCCCGCCTGGCGGGAGTGGGGGTCAGCCCGGTCGCTGTCGCCGTGGTGGAGACCGACGGGGCGATCGAGATGGACGACACCCTCGGCGCCGCCCACGCCGGTGCCGGGCACACCGGCCTGCACGTGGACCGGGACACCTTCGACGCCGCCCTCGACCAGCCCGGCGTCCGGGCGCAGCAGGCCGGGGTGCCCGGGCTCTCCGCCGAGTGCCGCGCCTGCGACCTGCACCGGGTCTGCGGCGGCGGCCTCTACACGCACCGCTGGCGCGCCGGGAGCGGCTTCGACAACCCGTCGGTGTACTGCCCCGACCTGTACCGGCTCATCGGCCACATCCGCCGCACCCTGCGCCGGGACGTGACGGCGCTGCGGAGGGCGGCGCGGTGACGCCGGCCGGGCACCGGCTGCCGCGATCCATCCTCGACGACCTCGCCAAGGGGCAGGGCGGCTCGGCCGCCATCGAGCTGCTGAGGGCCGCACAGCACAGCAAGAACCTGATGCTGGTCCGGGCTCTGGTCGTCCTCACCCACCGGGTGGACCATCCGGACCGGGCAGCGGTCGAGGCGGCATACCGAATGGTCGGTGGGCTGACCCGGGACCAGCGCCGGGCCGCGTGGGGCCATCCGCCGGTGGCCGCCTGGGCCTTCGGCACCGCGTCGCTGCTGCGCCGGGGCGGACGCGCGGCGGCGTACCCCGGGCTGCTCGCGGCGGTGGCCGCGGCCGCGGCGGTGCGGGCCCGCGCGGACGCCGACCTGGACGTGCCGCTCGACCCGGCCACGCCGGGCCGGCTGGACCTGCCCGGCCTCGGCACCCTGCGGGTCGACCCCACGGCGACCCGCGCCCGGGTGCGGTGCGCCGGCGGGCGCGCGGAGGTGCGCTGCGCCGGCGAGCGGATCGAGATCGGATACGACCACGTGCCCGACCACCGGTGGCGGCCCTTCCCCGAGCTGCGCGCCACCCACGGCGGGCTTTCGCTGCGGCTGCTGCTGGACACCGGGACGTGGCGACACGTGCCGATGACGGTCGAGGTCGGCGCCCACCCGATCGCCGGTCCCGTCCCCGACCCGGGACGGTGGCTGCACCGGTTGCGCGGGGCGTGGCGCCTGCTCACCGACGAGCATCGGGCGGTCGCCGAGGAGCTGTCGGCGGCGCTCTGCGCACTGGTGCCGCTCGCCGCGCCTCGGGCCGGAGTCCGCAGCGGCACGTTCCACCACGGCTTCGGGTCGGTGGCGATGTCCCTGCCGCCGGATGCCCGTTCCACGGCGGTCACCCTGGCCCACGAGATCCAGCACCTGAAGCTGGCCGGGCTGACTGACCTGTTCCCGCTGGTGGAGCCGGGGCCGGAGGAGTCGTTCTACGCGCCGTGGCGACACGACCCCCGACCGCTGGACGGCCTTCTGCACGGCGCGTACGCCCACCTGGGGGTGGCCGGCTTCTGGCGCCGGCAGCGGCTGGTGGAGCATGACCGGGCCGCCCGGCACCACGCCGAGGTCGAGTTCGCCCGGTGGACCCGGGCCGCCGGAGAGATCGTCCAGGTGCTGACCGCGCAGCCGCGCCTGACCACGGTCGGCCGGTGCCTGGTCGACGGCATGGCGCCGGTCCTCGACCGCTGGGCCCGGGAACCGGTGACCCCGGACGCGGCGGCCGAGGCCGGGCAGCTGCTCGCCGCGCACCGGGCCCGCTGGGACCGGGAGCGGGCCGGGGCGCGACCAGCGTGACAGCGAGACTCGCCGAGCTCCTCTACGCTGTCGCGCATGGGGGACGGTAACGAGCAACCCACCCGCCGTGAGTGTTTCGTGATCGCTCCGATCGGCCCGGAGGGCTCCGAGATCCGCCGGCGTAGCGACCAGATCCTCAAGCACGTCATCCGCCCGGTGGTCGAGGCGCGGGGGTTCCAGGCGATCCGGGGTGACGAGATCGAACGCGCCGGCCTGATCACCTCGCAGGTGCTTGACCGGATCATCCAGAACGACCTGGTCATCGCCGACCTCACCGACCAGAACGCCAACGTCTTCTACGAGTTGGCCGTGCGGCACGCGCTGCGAAAGCCGTTCGTGCAGCTGATGGCGAAGGACCAGCAACTCCCCTTCGACGTGCAGGGCATGCGCACGATCCTGGTCGACCACACCGACCTGGACAGCGTCCACTCCGCCATGGAACAGCTCGGCCGTGCCATCGACTCGATAACCACGGACGCCGACATCGTCACCCCGATGTCGGTCGCCCTGACCCTGCAGGACCTGCGCGGCTCGTCGAGCCCGCACGAAACCGGCCTGTCGCAGATCATCGAGACACTGCCGCAGATGATGGACATCCTCCAAGACCTGCAACGGCACATGGGCACCGGCGGCCCGGTCGAGCCCTCGGAGGCGGACGACCACCGGCGGCTGCGCGGCCTCATCGCGTCGTTGACCGACCGTGGAATGGTCACCGAGCAGGATCTGACCGGCCTGCTCGGCGGGGCCAGCGGCAAGTTCGACAAGTGGGTGCAGCACCTCATCCAGCGCTCGAACGGTGCCGGCTGACCGTCCTGACACCACGGTCGCGCCGACGTCGGGGGCGTCAGCGGGCTGACGAACCTTTGTGCGCCGGTCAGGCCAGGGTGAGGCGGCCCTCCTGGTCGAAGCGGAGGCGGCCACTGGTCAGGGCGACGTGGAGCCCGTACCGGAGCAGCTTGTCGATTTTGTCGGTGCGGCGGCGGTAGCCGAGCCGCTCCAGGCCGGCGCGCAGCAGCCGCTCCTCGTCCATGCTCGGCGCGTGCTGCAGCACGTGCACGAAGGCGTTGGCCACCTCCTCGGGCGGCACCTCCTCGAACGCCCGGTCGTTGCTGGCCTGGGTGACCCGGTACGCGCGGTACGTCTGCGGGTCAGCCCCGTCGGGCCAGGCGTACCGGCTCACGGTCGGGTGTGCGTAGAGCCGGCGGGAGTCGACGAGGGCGAGCACGGCGGTGCGGCGGTCCTCACGGGTTCGGAGGAAGCCGAACCGGGCGAGGGCCAGGCGCGCGAGCCGGTGCTGCTCGACAGGTCCCTCCGCCTCGATGATCTCGCGGAGCGCGGTCCGCATCAGGCTGCGTACCCGCTGGTCGGTGGCGAGCAGGTCGAGGTCCGCCTGGTCGCCGAGCGGCGTCGGGACGTACGGAACGAACGGGCTCGCCGTGATGGTGCCTGACGCTCTCGCGGGCGCGACCGTCACCGAAGGCGGTGCGGACACGGCGGTGAGTCCGGTGACGGGTGCCGGCGACGCGCCCCGGAGGGGCTCCTCGTCCGCGGCGAGGCGCGACTGTGGCAACTCGGCGTCCGGCGCCGGGCGCGACGGCGACGGCTCGATGTCCGTTGCGGCGCGCGGCTGCGGCAGCTCGATCTCGCCGTGTTGCGCCTCTTCCGGCTCGGGCTCCGGTTCGGCTGTCGCGGGGGCCTCGGCTCGGGTGACCGCCTCGTCGACCTGGTCGAGCAGCGCCGACCGGTCGTGGATCCACGCCGGCAGCCAGAACCGCACCACCTCCGGCCAGCCCATGATCGTACGAAGCAGCGCGGGCGCCGAGTCCCGGTCCGCCACCGTCGGGCGGGCGCTCCAGTCGGGGCCGTCGAGCATGACGGCCACCTGCCACCGCGGCGCCCCTGGCATGCGGACGGCGAGGTCCACGGTGAAGTCGGAGAGGCCGTGTGAGGTGCGGACCTCGTGGCCGCGGTCGCGCAGCGCGGCGGCCACCTCCTCGCGAATCCGACTGCGCCGCTCGGTGCGGTCGGTGGCGAGGTCACCCAAGCGGTCCGCACCGGCGGCGGCCATCTCGCAGTACGCCCGCAGGTGCTGCGTGCCCAGAGCGGACGTACGGGACAGGTCGATGTCCGACGGGTCGAAGGACGAATAGAGGACGACCTGGCGGCGGGCGCGGGTGATGGCCACGTTGAGCCGCCGCTCGCCGCCTGCCTGGCTGAGCGGGCCGAAGTTCAGTGGGAGCTGGCCGGTCTCCGGGTTGGTGGAGAAGGCCAGGGAGAACAGGACGACGTCCCGCTCGTCGCCCTGCACGTTCTCCAGGTTCTTGACGAAGATGGGCTCCGCGACCGCACCGGAAAGGTGCTCGCGGATGATCGGGTCGACGCTCTCCTCCAGCAGGTTGAGGATGAGGTCTCGCTGCTGGATGTTGAAGGTGACCACGCCGACGGACTGGGTGGCGGTTGTCGGGTCGTGCAACCGCCGGGTGATGTCCGCGAGGATCGCCCGCGCCTCGACCTCGTTGGTCCGTGATCCGCCCCGGTCGTACTGGCCGTCGACGCGCCGCCAGGTGACACCCGCGGTGCTCAGGGCACCGGGCGACGGGAGGCTGGAGAGTTTGTTGTCGTAGTAGTAGCGGTTGGAGAAGGCGATGAGTGACTCGTCGTGACTGCGGTAGTGCCAGGAGAGCCACCGTTGCGGCAGTCCCGACTCGACGGCCTCGCTGAGGATGCTCTCCAGGTCCTCCGGCACCGGGCCGTTGCCCTCGTCGACCTCGTCGACGGTGTGGCTGGCCTGCATGATGCTGCTCGGCGGCATCTGCCGGGAGTCGCCGACCACCACCACGGCGCTGCCCCGGCCCATCGCGCCGATCGCCTCGGCCACGCGGATCTGCGAGGCCTCGTCGAAGATGACCAGGTCGAAGCGTTGGCTCCCCGGTGCCAGGAAGTTCGCCGCGGACGCGGGGCTGACCAGCACGCACGGGGTCAGTGCGAGCACGGCGTCCGGGTACTGCTCGAACAGTTCACGGAAGGACCTGCCGCCCCGCTTGCGGCGAAGCTCCGCCGCGAAGTCGGCGAAGCGGCCACGCCGGTCGGTCGGGCTGAAGGGGCGGCGACGGACCAGCACCGACGGCAGCTGCGTCGGCAGCGCGGACCGCAGCTCACCGGCGGCCGCCTCGAACTGGCTGATCTCGTCGTCGTGCAGCTCCGGGTCGAAGTACTGCAGGCCGCCGGCGCGTACCCGCTCGGCGAGGGACGCCGTTGCGACTCCCCGCCGGTAGACCTCCTCAGCGAGCTGCGCGGGCACCTCGGCGCGCAGCAGCTGGTCCCGGTAGTCGGTGAGGCCGGCCGAGGCGAGCACGTCGGCGTGGGCGAGGACGGTCGCCCATCGGCGCAGCGGGAACAGCTCCTCGCTCTGCAACTCGTGCAGCCAGGCCGCGCCGTCGCGCTGCCAGGCGTCGACCCAGTGTGAACCGGCGGCCCACAGGGTCAGCTCCGGCCCGGCGGAGCGCAGCACCCCGCGCCAGGCTCGCCACCGCGAGGCGAACCGGTCGAGAAGGGTCGCGCCGACGTCGGTGAACCCGTTGTGGAACAGCTCCCAGGCCTGCGGGTGCCGGGTCAGGAGCGTCCGGCCGGCCCGGGTCGCCTCGATCGCCTCGGTCAGCCGCTCCTGCGCGTTGGGGTCCGTGGGCTGCCACTGCGGCAGCCGCAGCCCGCCCACTGCGACAACATGCTGGTGGAGCGCGACCGCCTGCGCCTGGGCGGCCACCAGCCGACCGGTGGCAACCTCCACCCGATCGATGTCGAGCGTCGCACCGGCAACCAGGTGCACCGCCAGCCGATCCACGATGGCCTGTCGACGCTTGCGCTTGCTGAGCAGCTTCTTCGCCGCCTCCTGGGCCTCACCGTGCCAGGCGGTCAGCTCCGGGCGGGCGAACACGTCCGGCCGGAAGGTGGCGAGCTCACCGGCGAAGCCCTGCCGGAAGGCCGCCAGGTCCGCCTGGAGTCGGGCCATCGCCTCGTCCCACCGTCGGTCGCTGGCGTGCAGGGTGGTCTGCCGGTCCGGCAGCAGTCCGCGTACGGCGAGCCAGGCGCCCGCCTGTAGCTCGCTCACGGTCTCCGGGGCGGGCAGCGTCCGCAGCAGTTCGACCAGGTGCGGGTGGGCGGCGAGGTCGGCCCGGAGACGTTCGAGCTCGGCGGCGATCTCGGTGACGGCGGCGCCGTGCAGCCCGTCGAGGGTGCGGCATCCGCTCAGTGCCCAGGGGTGCGCGGCCCGGATCCGCGCCGAGCGTGCGGCCGCTGGGAATTCCCGCAGGGTTGTCTCGACCCGCGCGCGTGCCTCGGCGGGCGCGTGCAGGTAGCTCACCGGAATGGGGGCGACCGGTCCGTCTCCGTACGCCAGGACCTGCTCGTAGGCCGACCAGAGCGACATGCCGACGGGGTTGGTGGTGTGCACCTGAGCCGGGTACTCGGTCAGTGGGCCGAGCCGGGTCCGGTAGGCGGTCTCGACGGCCGTCCAGGTGCCGTCGCCGCCCTGGTCGTACTGGTCGAGGGCGTCGCGCAGCTGTTGGCGGATGGCGTTGAGGGACTGCTTGCGGCCGTGCAGGTCGAGCGCGAACGGCCCGAGGCCGATCTGCTTGAGGCGGCGCTTCACCACCTCCAGCGCGGCCTGCTTCTCGGCGACGAACAGCACCGACCGGCCGGCGCTGACCGCCCGGGCGATCATGTTGGTGATGGTCTGGGACTTGCCGGTGCCGGGTGGGCCCTCCAGGACGAAGGAGTGGCCGCGCTCGGCGCGCACGATGGCTTGCATCTGCGACCCGTCGGCGGGATGGGCAGGTGCAGGTCCGCCTCGTCGACAGCGACATCGACGTCGTGCTCGGGGCGGGCGGGGTCGTCGAACGTGGCGCCGGAGGACTCGACCAGGTGTCGGACGACCGGGTTCTCCATGAACCGGGGCCAGTGGTCGGTGAGGTCCCGCCACATCTGGAAGGTGGAGAACTGCAGCAGCCGGAGGCTGGCGGTCTCGTCGATGCGGTAGTTGAGCCGGTTGTCGAGCAGGCCGGTGTTGATCGCGGCCAGGGTCTTGGGGATGTCGATGCCGTGCTCGTCGAGGACCGGCTGTTCCAACGCCGGGATCCGGACGCTGTGCTTGACCCGCAGCCACTCGATCAGGCAGTAGTTCGGGCTGGCGACCTCGGTGCCGTCGATGACCATCGCGTACGGGCGACGGCCGCTGCCGCCCTCGATGCGCACGGGAAGGAGGAACAGCGGCGCGTACGCCTCTCCGCCGGTCGTCTTGGTGTGCACCAGGGTGCCGATGGTCAGGTAGAGGTAGTTGCTGCCGGTCTCCTGCTCCATCGTGCGCGCCTCGCGCTGCAGGGCCCGCATCGCCGTCTTGTAGCGGGCGTCGGTGACCGCGCCGTAGACCCGGCGGTCGGTGCGCAGTTCCCGGGTGAGGATTTCGGCGTCGAGGTCCTGTGCCCGGCGTGCCCCGGCCAGCTCGTGGACGTGGCTGATGGCGTCCTGCGGGATGACCTGCACCTGGCGGCCGTCGTGGATGAGGTCGTCGAGCAGGGCGAGGGCACCCGCCGGCACGTGCAGGTCCAGGCCGCGGCCACGCTTGGGCAGGTTGAGCAGTGGGTTGCGCAGGCTCAGGTCGAGCAGCGACTTCTTCCACTGCTGGACGCGCGCCGGCGAACCGTCGGACTGCTGCGGCACCTCGTCACCGTCGTCGGCGAGCTGGCGCAGCTTCGCGGCGGCGACGCCGGGCGGAAGGTCGAGGGATGCCCCTGCGTCGGCGGTCGATTCCTTGACCAGCGTTGTGGTGACCAATTCGTCGGCTGACGGCAGCGGGCGGATGCCCGAGCGATGGGCCAGGTGTACGTCGACGACGCCCTGCATGCGATCACCGTCGCCGCGGAAGTGGCCGAGCCCGACCCGTACCGCCTCGGTGAAGGTCGCCGACTGCGCGCCCGGCCCGATGCGGGTCAGCTCGACCGGCACCGCCCGGCCGGAGTCCACCATCGAGATCAGCAGGTTGCTCTCGGTGACCGCGGCCGAGCCCAGCCGCTCTTCCTCCAGCAGGAAGCCGCCGAAGGCGTGGCCCTCGGTGATGAAGATGAGCGGGTGCAGCCCTGCCGCCTCCAGGCACGCGGCGTACGTGACGGACAGGTCGAGGCAGTTGCCGAGCCGGCCGTCGAGCACCGCGGCTGTCGTCAGTACCTTCTGGCCGGTGTTCTCGAAGGACGCCGGCAGGGTCTGGTAGGTGATCTCGAGTTGGCGCAGCGCCTCGTACACGGCGCCGGCGATCAGCGCCGCCCGCTCCGAACCCTCCTGGTAGCCCTGCAGAGAGCCGGAGCCGGTCCGCGCGAGCAGGATCTGGGCGGCAGCCCGCAGGACCGCCTCCACCGCCCGGGTGTTCGGCTGCACGAAGGCCGCCAGGCTGTCGTACAGGGCGGGGCTGTTGAACCACTCGTTGTGGGCCAACACTCTTGACGGGGCAACCAGCGTCAACGCCTTGTCATCTGCCTCGACTGCCTCGACGATGAGGCGGTAGTCGACCGGGAACGCCTCGTCGGTGCGGTACAGCAGCACGCGGTCGGGCGTGAAGTCCCGGAAGTCGTCCCAGCTCGTGCTCGCCCCCGGACGCAACGGGGCGGTCAGCGTACGCGTCCACGGCTCGGTCAGCGCACCGTCCGGGCCGAGCAACTCCAGCGTCAGCGTCACGTCGGTCAGCGGCACCGCGCCACGGTTGACGAGCGTGAGGTGACGGACCAACGGCACCCGGTTGTGCACCAGGGCGGCGTTGATCGCCGGCTGCACGAGCAGCCCGACGGCGAGCTGGTCGTCGTCGGCGCTGAACTGCGCGAAGACGCTGTCGGACATGGGCGTTTCTCCAGGTGGCGAGGCCAGGAAGGGCCAGCCTAGCGGTCACCCGACCGGTGGAGAGGGCCCCGGCCGTGCGCGGCGTCGGACCGACCAGTCGGCGGGCCGCCGGCGGCAGCCAGCCGAGGTCCGCTCCAAACCGATGACGCGCGGCGCAGCTGGCCCCATGCGCAGCTCGTACAGGTCCGCCCATGGCCGGAATCGCCGGCTACGGCCCGATAGACGGTTGTAAAGGTCCGCGTCGCCCAGCATGATCGTTCTGTGGCGCGGTGGGCACCGGGCCGCCGGGAGACTCGGGCAGCCCCTTCGGGGTACCGCTGCGGTGACGCAGTGAAGAGGCGACGGGAGGATCTCATGCAAGGGGAGTTGCAACGCCTTGTCGACGCTCTCGCCGTGTACGCGGGCCGCCCGGCGCTGATCGAGGACCGCCGTCAGCGGGTGGTGGTCTACAGCGAGCACACCGGGTTGATGGACGACGTGCGCAAGGCGTCCATCCTGCGCCGGCAGACCACCCCGGAGGTGATGGCGTGGTTCCGGGACGTCGGCATCATGGACGCCCGTACCGCCGTGCGCACGCAGGCGTCGCGAGAGCTCGACCTGCTGCCGCGGGTCTGCGTGCCGATCCGTCACCAGGACCTGCTGCTGGGGTTTGTCTGGTTCATCGACCCGGACGGCACGATGGCCGACGCGGACATCACCGCAACCGGCCTGATGAGCGAGCTGTCGCTGGCGCTGTACCGGGAGAACCTCCTCGGTGAGCTGGCCTCCCAACGGGAGAGCGAGGCGGCGCGGACCCTGCTCTCCGACAGCGAGGCCAGCCGGGACCAGTCGGTGCGGACCCTGCGCGAGGCCGGCCTGATCGCCGGGGACGGGCCGGCCACCGCGCTTGTCGCGCAGCTGGTGCCGTTGCACGGCGAGCTGCCCGACGAGGTGGCCCGGCTGGCGCTGGAGCAGGCGCTGGTCACCACCCGGCGGTGGATCGGCACCCGGGAGGCCCTGCACCTGGTCCGCGACGACCACGGGGTGCTGCTGCTCTGCGGCGAGCGGGGTGCCGGGCGCCCCTCTCCCGAGGTCGTCGCGAAACTGCTCGACGACAACCTGCGGCAGGCGACCCGCGGGCTCGGCTCGGTGGAGCGCGTCGTGGTCGGGGTCGGGCAGCCGCGGCCCCGGCTGACCGAGGCGATCGCGTCGTACGGGGAGGCGCTCCAAGCGGCCCGGGTGGGCGTGCGGTTGCCGGCGCTCGGCCCGGTGGTGTCGTGGGCGGGGCTGGGCATCTACCGGGTGCTGTCGCGGATGGAGGGTCGGCACCTGGACATCGCCGACGTGCACCCCGGGCTTGAACGGTTGCTGCAGGAGCAGCCGAACCCGGTGTTGCTGCAGACCCTGGAGCGCTATCTGGATCTGGCCGGGAACGCGCACGCCACGGCCAAGCAGCTACGCCTGCATCGCACCACGCTCTACTACCGGCTACAGCGGATCGAGGAGCTGGCCGACACCGACCTGAAGAACGGAAACGAGCGGCTCTGTCTGCACCTGGCGCTGAAGCTGGGCCGGTTGACCGGCGCCTACCGGCCGCAGGAGTGACACCGGTGGGCAGGGCCGCCCCGCCCACCGGGTCCCCGATTACAGGCCTGCGGCCATGGCCGCCAACCGGCCACCGACGATCGGTAGCTCGATCCGGCTGCGGTCGAAGTGCACGGTGATGTCGGCCCGGTTCTGCTTCGCCCGGCTGCTGTAGCCGGAGTACGACCCGAGTAGCACCACGCCGACCTGGTTGCCAGCCGCGAAGACGTAGTCCTCGGGAAGCAGCGGCACGTCGACGGAGTTCTTCTTGCCCGGCACCAGCGGCGTCGTCACGGACGGCGAATTCAGGTTGAGGCCGTCCAGGATGCCCTTGGTCACCAGCTCCTGCGGATCGGTGACGACGGTTTTCTCGGTCTGTCGGTAGCAGGCGTCCTCGGCGTGTCCGCCCCAGGTGGCCGAGTTGCCCCAGCAGTCCTCGGTGGTCAGCGTCCGGATGCCGTCGCCCGAGGTGCTGAACCGCGGCCGGGTGCCGTAGTCCACCAGCAGGCCGGCGAAGCTGGTGTCTTCGCCGTTCACCGATGCGTTGATCTTGACGATCGGGGTACCCGAGATGTGCAGCGGCTTGCGCAGCGGCTGGGAGAGGAAGACCAACCGGTTCTCCGTGTTCGCCGCCGGGTCCGACGGGTGCCGGATGGCGTTGGTCTGGCTCATCGACGGGGTGTCCTGGAACGTCCGGGACGCCTTACCCGGCTGCGGGCGGACCGACAGCCCGCCGGCCGCCCTCTCGTCGCCGGGGCGCAGGAACACCTGGGTGCTCCGGACGGCCGGGATCGGCCAGCTGCGGTGGGTCTCCCAGACGTCCGGCGTCCGCTCGATGTCGGCCATCGGCTCGGCCATGATGCCGTTCTTCACCCCGTGCAGCCAGAAGTCGAACCACCGGTGCAGGGTGTCCACCCACTCACCCCGGCGGAAGTCGAACGGGTCGATGTGACCGGTGCCGGTCAGCCAGAGTTTGCGCGGCACGTTCTCCTCGGCCAGCGCGTCCCACCACTTGCTGAAGTGGTCCGCGCGGACGTTGTTGTCGTTGATGCCGTGGACCACGAACACACTCGCTCGCACCCGGTCCGCGTGCGGGACGTAGTCTCGCTCGGCCCAGAAGGCGTTGTAGTCGCCGGTGACGTCGTCGCCGTCGACGCCGAGCTGGGTCCGCACCGCCGCACAGTGCTCCCGCCGTTCCGGGTTGGTGACCGTGTTGGAGAGGCTGCCGGAGTAGTTGTTCGCCCGGGTGACCAGGCCGTTGCTGCGTGAGTAGTCGTACCAGCTGGAGATCGCCGAGATCGGCACGATGGTGGTGAGCCCCCGCACGCCGCTGGCGGCGGCCGCGTTGGCCAGCGTCCCGTCGTACGACTTGCCGATCATGCCGGTCTTACCGTTGTGCCAGTCGGCGACGACCCGGGTGCCGGCCGCGTCGGTGCCGGCTCGACGACCGTTGAGCCAGTCGATCGCGGTCGGCGCGCTGATGTTGTCGGCGCGACCACCGGTGACCGGACAGCCGGTCGAGTTGTTGGTGCCGATCATGTCGAGCAGGACCACCGCGTAGCCGCGCGGGACGAAGTAGTTGTCGTAGAAGAGCGGCCACTGGTCGTTGAGGCCGTCGCCGTCGATGTCGGCCTTGCATTCGCTCTCGTTGCCGCGACACACGGTGGAGTAGTAGGGGCTGGCATCCATGATCACTGGCACCCGCAGGCCCGCCTGGCTGGCCTTGGGTCGGATGATGTCCATCGCCACGACGTCGCGGGCGCCGTCGCCATCGGTGTCGACGTCGGAGGTGACGAATACCCGCTCGCGGATCGCGTCGGCATACCCGAACACCGGCTGGGTGACTCCGTGCTGAATGACCGGCCTGACCCGGCCCGCCGTCGGGTTCGCCGTCGCGGTTGCCGCCGGCAGGCCGACGGCGATGGCCGCAACGACCACCACCGACGCTCGCCACCAGCTCCTTGTGGTTCGCATGGTGCTCCTCCCCATCTCCGGCACCGGCCGTGGACCCGGTCGTCCAGGGCGAGGACGACGTGCCGGCGGTGCGGCAGTTGCCTCGCACCCTAGAAACCGATTCACGGATGGTCATCGGACAGATGCGGGAGGTGATCGTCGTCCGGTCCTACGTCTGTCGCATCTCGACAGGCGTAGGACCGGACAGCGGGTGATTCCAACAGGTGCCCGATGACGCGCCGGCCGCCCGGCCATAGGTTCGCCGCACCACCTCCGCCGGCCGACCCGACCGTCACCCAGGGTCACCGGCGGAGCCCATCGGCGGCATCGGAGACGAGCGCGCCACCGGTTGCCGGGCGACGGGAAGGGCGGGATGTGCAGTTCTCGGGCCCAGCCGTGATCCCGCGGTTCATTGGGCGGTTCCTGGTGCCGGCGGCGTTCGCGGCGCTCTTCGCCGCACCACTGTGGTTCATGGTGGTCGGCTCACTACGACCCGCCGGCCTGCCCCCGCCCCGCAGCTTCGAGGTACTCCCACCCGAACCGACCGTGGCCGCGTACGCCCGGCTGCCGGAGCTGATCCCGCTGTTCCGGTATCTGGCCAACTCGGCGCTGGTCGTCGCGGTCGCCGTGCCGCTGACCGTCATCGTCGCTTCACTGACCGGCTTCGGGCTGCGGCTGTTGACGCCGGTGGCCCGCCGACGGGCGGTCCTGGGTCTGCTGGCGGTGCTCCTGGTGCCGGTCACCGCGGTGTGGGCCACCCGGTTCGAGCTGTTCCGGCTGGCCGGCGTGGTCGACACGTACGTCCCGTTGCTGGCCCCGGCGCTGCTCGCCGGTAGCCCCTTCCTGGTGTTGCTCTACGCGTGGAGCTTCGGCGGCGTGCCGGACACCCAGCTCGGGGCGGCCCGGCTGGAGGGCGCCGGTTGGTTGACGATCTGGCGCCGGGTGGCGCTGCCGCAGGTGCGCCCGGCGACGCTGGCCGTCGGCGTGCTCGCCTTCACGCTGCACTGGTCCAACCTGATCGACCCGCTGCTCTACCTGCAGAGCGGTGACCGCTACACATACCCGCTCGGCCTGCAGTTCCTGCGGCTGCTGAACCCGACGGACTGGCCGCTGCTGATGGCCGCGTGCGTTGTCGCGACAGCGCCGTGCGTGGTGGTGTTCCTGCTCGCTCAGCGAATCCTGCTCAACGACGATCCGCTGGCGACACTGAGATCTGGAGGTCGTAGATGAGCACGGTCCGCGCTCGACGATGGGTTGCCCTGATCACCGCCGCGCTGCTGCTCGGCTACGCGGCCGGCTGCGGCGCCGGCGACCGCGCGGCCGACCGGCCAGGGATCACGGTCGTGCTCTTCGGCGACGCTGAGGAGATCGCCGGCTACCGCAGCCTGGTCGCCGCCTTCGAGCAGGCCCACCCCGACGTGCCCGTCAACCTCTCCCCCGTCGCCACCCAGGACGATCTGATGGCCCGCCTGACCACCTCGTTCGCAGGCGGGCAGCCACCCGACGTGTTCCTGCTCAACTACCGCCGCTACGGCCAGTTCGCCGCCCAGCAGGCGATCGAACCAGCGCAGGCGTACCTCGATCGCAGCGCGGCGCTGAACGAGAGCGACTTCTCCCCGCGGGCACTGGACGCCTTCCGGTTCGACGGCAAGACGCTGACCTGCCTGCCGCAGAACATGTCCTCCCTGGTCGTCTACTACAACGCCGACCTGTTCGCGGCGGCCGGCGTGCCACTGCCGAAGGCCGGCTGGACCTGGGACGACTTCCTGGCCGCCGGACGGGCCCTGACCGGCGACGGAAAGTACGGCGTGGGCGTGGAGCCGTCCCTGCCGCGGCTCGCCCCGTTCGTCTGGTCCAACCGGGGTGAGCTGGTCGACCACCCGGACAAGCCGACCACCCTGACCCTCACCGGCGACCCGGCCAGCCGCACCGCCGTCGACTGGTTTCTCGACCTGCAACTGAAGCACCACGTCGTGCCGCCGGACGCCGAGGAGCAGAGCGAGTCGAGTGAGGCCCGGTTCCTGCGCGGCACGCTCGGCATGTACCTCAACAGCCGGGTCGCCGTGCCGACGCTACGCACCATCGACGGCTTCACCTGGGACGCGGCGCCGCTGCCGATCGCGCCGGGCGGCGTACCCGCATCGATCCTGCACAGCGACGCCTACTGCATGAGCGCCGGCCTACCCGACCACGACCAGGCCTGGCGGTTCATCGAGTTCGCGATGGGCGGGCAGGGCCAGCGGATCCTCGCCGGGTCGGGCCGCACGGTGCCGTCCCGGCTCGACGTGGCCAACTCCCCCGACTTCCTCGACCCGCAGCAGCCCCCTCGGTCGTCGCGGGTCTACCTCGACGCCGAGCCGCACCTGCGCGCCACCCCGCGCACCGGCACCTGGTCGCGAGTGGAGCGCGAGGCCGGCGGCCTGCTCGCGGAGGTCTTCTACGGCCGGATCGGACGCGAGGAGGGGCTGCGACAACTGGAGGAGAAGCTCCGGCCGCTCTTCACGCTCCCGGTAGGCGCCGGTGGCTGAGCAGGGCGTGATCCGACTCGAATCGCTGACCAAGTCGTACGGGAAGGTCATCGCCCTCGACGGCGTCGACCTGGCGGTGCGCGCCGGCGAGATGGTGACCCTGGTCGGCCCGTCCGGCTCCGGCAAGTCGACGATCCTGCGGCTGATCGCCGGGCTGGACCGGCCGGACCGTGGTCGCGTCGTCGTCGACGGGCAGGACGTGGCCCAGGTGCCACCGCACCGCCGCGCGGTGGCAATGGTCTTCCAGGACTACGCGCTCTACCCCCACCTCACCGTCCGCGGCAACCTGCTGTTCGGGCTGCGGGTCCGCCGCGTCCGGCGCGCGGAGGCCGACGAGCGCGCCCGGGCGGCGGCCGACCGGCTCGGCATCGCGGATCTGCTCGACCGCTACCCCGACGAGACCTCCGGCGGGCAGCGCCAGCGCATCGCCCTCGCCCGCGCGCTGCTGCGCGAGCCGACCGTCTATCTACTCGACGAGCCGCTGGCCAGCCTGGACGCGCCGCTGCGCTTCGCCACCCGCGCCGACCTGCTCACCCTGCACCGCGAACTGGGCACCACCACCATCCACGTCACCCACGACCAGGCCGAGGCGATGACGCTCGGCGACCGGGTCGTCGTCCTCGACCACGGTCGGGTCCGCCAGATCGGCCCGCCGCAGCAGGTCTACGACGAACCCGCGGACACCTTCGTGGCCGGCTTCCTGGGCAGCCCGCCGATGAACCTGGTACGCGGTGGCGGCGTGCTGGGCGGCGCCACCGACAGCACCGTCGGCGTACGCCCGGAGGATCTGAGCCTCGACCCCGACGGACCGGTGGCGGCGACCGTCGAGGCGGTGGAGGCGCTCGGCAGCGAGGCCATCCTGCTGACCCGCTGCGACGACGGCACGCGGCTGATCGTCCGCACCGGCCCCCGGCCCGGCGTATGGCCGGGCGACCAGGTACGACTGCGCGCCGACCCGGGCCGGATCCACCGCTTCGACGCCGACACCGGACGACGCCGGTGAAAACCGGCCGGGTCAGCCGGCCGCTGACCGCGTGGGCGTTCCTCGCGCCGTACGCGGTGGCGGTCGCGCTGCTGATCGCGCTGCCCGCACTGCTCAACCTCGGCTACGCGTTCACCGACCACACCGGACTGACCCGGGACCCGCAGTTCGTCGGCCTGGACAACGCGCACCGCCTGCTCGCCGACGGCTTCCTCGCCGACAGCATCCGGGCCTCCGCGATCCACCTGGCGCTGGCCGTACCGCTGCGGCTGCTGGCCGCCATCGGGCTCGGGCTGCTGTTGGCCGCGCCCCGCCCTGGCGGCCGCTGGTTCCGGGTCGCGGTCTACCTGCCGACCGTCGTACCCGACGTGGCCCTGGCGGTGCTCTTCCTGTGGGTGCTCAACCCGCTCTACGGCCCGCTCAACCAACTGCTCGGGCTCTTCGGCCACCCGGGCATGAACTGGCTCGCCGAGCCCGGCTCCGCACGGGTGGCGGTGGCGCTGATGCTCGCGTTCCCGATCGGTGAGGGATTCATCGTCGTGCTCGCCGCCCGACGGATGCTCGACGGACGGCTGTACGAGGCGGCAGCGCTGGAGGGCTGCGGCCCGTTCGGCCAGCTGCGCCGGCTCACGCTGCCGCTGCTCGCGCCGGTGCTGGTGCTGCTCGCCGTGCGCGACACGATCCTCACCCTGCAGGTCAACTTCGTGCCGGCGTACGTCCTCACCGACGGCCGGCCCGCCAACGCCACGCTCTACCTGCCGGTCTACATCTTCGACCAGGTCTTCGAATTCTCCGGCTTCGCCTACGGGGCCATGATCACGAGCGTCCTCATGGTGGTCACCGGGGTCATCATCACCGCGCTGCTGCTGATGGTGCGACGCTGGCGGGTGCTGCGCTGAGCGTGACATCCTGCTGCGGTGAGACTCCGGATGTTCGCCGTCGTCGTCACGGTTCCGTTGCTCGTCGCCTGCGGCGGCACCGACGCCGGGCAGCCCACCGACCGAGGGCCGGGAATGCTCGCGAACCTGCCCAGCTGCGACCGGGTGCCGCTGGACGCCGACGCCGAGGTTGACAGCCAGGTCACCGGCCTGCTCCTGCCGGAAGGCGCGCGGGTCACCTCGGTGGTCGAGCAGGGCGCCCTGACCACGGTCGCGGCCACCATCCGGATGACCCCGCTGGACGTCCGCGCCCACTACGAGAGCCGTGGCGACATCGACCTGCTGCGCGCCGAGGACGAGGTGTTCGAGGCCGAGGTGCTGATGCGGGCGCAGGAACGACGGACGTATCTGCGGGCCACCGCGCTCTGCGCGGACGGAACGACGCTCACCGCGGTGATCGGGCCGGATTCGGAAGAGGCCGGCCTACCCGAGTTCCAGAGCAACTGACCATCAGACCGAGCTGGTGCACGCCCACCTGGAACCGGGCGTCCCGTGCACGCCGGCGCGATCGGGCTCGCTCGCTCTCGACAGGTGTCCTAATCAGACCGGTCGAATCGCAACACGTGCTGGGTGACGTGGACCACTCCACTGTCTAGCGTGCGCACTGTAGACCACTTTCCGGTCGCCATGGCGCGTGGACAGGGAGACTGCATGAGACTCACGCTCGTCCGAAGGTACCGCGGCCTCGCGATGACAACGAGCCTGGGGCTGGTCATCGCGCTCGCGCTGACCGCCTCGTCCGCACCCCGGCCGGTCCAGGAGTCGCTAGCCACCAACTCGCCCACCGGCCCGATGGAAATCCCCGACGAGTGGATGACCGCCCAGCGGATGAGCGACGGCAGCCGGGACCTCTCGGTGACCAAGTACGCGAAGGCTCGCGGCGAGGCCCACGATCTCAACCTGCGCACCCGCCTCCTCTACCGCCACCTGGCGCAACGGGAATGGAACTTCTTCGGGCCCAGCAACATCGGCGGCCGGGTCGTGGACATCGCCGTCGACCCGCAGGTCCCCGACCAGATCTTCATCGCCGCCGCCTCCGGCGGCGTCTGGAAGTCCGACGACGCCGGCGCCACGTTCGAGACGGCCTGGCCGGACGACGGGACGCAGAGCATGGGCGCGGTCGCGATGACCAGCGACGGCGTCCTCTTCGCCGGCACCGGCGAGGCCCAGCCGGGTGGCGGCTCGATCACCTTCGGCGGCGACGGCATCTACCGCTCGAAGGACCGAGGCAGGACCTGGCGGCACGTCGGCCTAAAGGACAGCCACGCCATCGGCCGCTTCGCCATCGACCCGAGCAACGAGGACCGAATCTTCGCCGCCGCCAGCGGCAACCTCTTCGTACCGGGTGGTCAGCGCGGCCTCTACCTCTCGGAGAACGGCGGGAACAGCTGGACGCAGGTGCTCGCGCCGCCGAACGCCACCACCGGCGCCACCGAGGTCGTCATCGACCCGAGCAACCCGCGCCGGATGTACGCGGCGATGTGGGACCACCTGCGCGAACCACATCAGCGCACCTACGGCGGGCTCGGCTCCAGCCTCTGGCGCTCCGACGACGCCGGCCGCACCTGGTCGCGGATGACCAACGGCCTGCCCACCGACGCCGACCAGGGCCGCTGGGGCATCGCGGTCGCCCCGGACAACCCCCAACGGCTGTACGCGTACGTCGGCACCGCACTCGGCCCGTTCCGCGCCTTCTACCGCTCCGACGACGGTGGCGACAGCTGGACGCAGACCCCGGTCACCGCCGGTCAGGCATCCCAGTCCACGTTCAGCTGGTGGTTCGGCAAGCTCTTCGTCGACCCCGGCAACTCTGATCACGTCTTCCTCACCGGGGTCAACCTGATGCGCTCGACCAACGGCGCGCAGAGCTTTTCGTCGGTCAGCGGCGTGCACGCCGACCAGCACGCGATGCGCTGGGACCCGAAGGTGCCCGGGCGGGTCTACCTGGGCAACGACGGCGGCCTCTACCGATCCGAGGCGAACGGCGCGAGCGGCTGGGTCAAGGCGACCTACGAGCCCTACACCCAGTTCTACACGGTGGACGTGGCGCAGACCGATCCGGTGCTGAAGGTCGGTGGCGCGCAGGACAACGGCTGCAACCGCGGCTACAACGGCGTCGGTGGCCCATGGAACGCCATCGGCTGCGGTGACGGCCTCCAGGTGGTCATCCACCCGGAGTTGCCGAACATCGTCTTCGGGTGCAGCCAGTACGGCTCCTGCTACCGGTCGGAGAACTCCGGCGGCACCCCCCGCCAGAACATCGGCACCGGGCAGACGACCTCGCAGCGGCGCAACTGGCTGACGCCGCTGCAGTTCGACCCGAGCGACCCGAACGTCATGTACTACGCCGGGAACATCCTCAACCGCTCGACGGACAACGGCCGCACCTGGACGCCGATCAGCCCGGACCTCACCGGCGGCGGCCCCAACGACCCGAACGGCTACCCGTGGGGCACGATCACCACCGTCGCCGCCGCGCCCACCGACGGCAACAAGCTCTACGTCGGCACCGACGACGGGAGGCTGTGGTGGACCGACGACCTCGGGCAGAACTGGCAGCAGGTCGACCCGGGGCAACTGCCCGGAACCTGGGTCACCCGGTTGGCGGTGAACCCCGCCGACAAGAACATCGCCTACGCCACCTTCTCCGCCTTCCGGTCCGGTAGCGACCGGTCGCACGTGATGATGACCCGCGACGGCGGCCGTACCTGGAGCAACATCGGCCGAGGTCTGCCGGACGCGCCAGTGAACTCCGTCGTCCCGACCGCCGACGGCCTGCTGCTGGTCGGCACCGACGTCGGGGTGTTCATGTCGGCGTGGAACGGCGGCGAGTGGGCGGCGTTGGGCACCAACCTGCCGCAGGCGGCCGTCATGTACCTGCGTTACCACGAGGGGAGCCGGCAGCTCACCGCGGCGACCTTCGGGCGGGGCGTCTACGACCTCGCCGTGCCCCGCTGCCCTGCAGCGTCGACCAAGCTGCCGCTCAAGCGGACCGGTGTCGGCGTGATCGGCGTGCTCGCCTCCTGCCGAGCGGGCTGATCAACCGGTAGTTCGTCGCGCCTGACGCGGCTCGCAGGCCACCTCCCGCGCCCGGGAGGTGGCCTGCCCGTTGACGCGCAACGCATTCCCGCCACCTCCCGTGCTGCGCACGTCAGCCGCTTTGTCGGAGACAGTCATCTGCGCAGCCGGCGGGCGCAGGGGCCGTCGTGGCCGTCGCGGAGGAGGCAGCGCCGGCCGCCAGGCAGCCGCAGGTCGCAGAAGACGCGGTTGCGGAGGAAGTGCTGGTCCTCCTCGGAAACGGTGGTCTCCCCCGGGTCCGCCATCGGCAGCGCCAGCATCCACCGGCCGATGACCCGGGCCAGGCGCTGCGCGGCAGGCAGATCGTTGGCAACGACGGGCAG
Organism: Micromonospora sp. NPDC005173; assembly: GCF_040608515.1. Lineage (NCBI taxonomy): Bacteria > Bacillati > Actinomycetota > Actinomycetes > Micromonosporales > Micromonosporaceae > Micromonospora > Micromonospora sp. NPDC005173. The sequence continues at coordinate 8,865 of NZ_JBEXIK010000028.1, read as the reverse complement.
GTGGATGACGTACCGCTGGAGTGACAGAGGCCGCCTTCTTTGCGGCCCTCAACGCCGCTGCTGTGGCTGGCAATGTTGCCCGGGCCCGGGGGTCCCTCTGGGTTTCGTCAAGCGGGGATCGGTGCCGTTGGGCGTGGTTGGTAGAGGATCTTGTCGCGGAGCATGGCGTATAGGACCTCGCAGCGGCGCCGGGCCAGGCAGATGGGAGGCATCCCTGCCCGGGGCGCGCACCATGAGCTCGACGCATACGACCTCGGCTCGAATGAGTGCCTCGTCGACCCGGCCGGGCCTCGCCGCCCGATCGTGGACCCACGCCGGCAGCCAGAATCGCACCACCTCCGGCCAGCCCATGATTGTACGGAGCAACGCGGCTGCCCAGTCTCGGTCGGCCACCGTCAGGCGGGTGCTCCAGTCGGACCGTCCGGCATGACGGTGACCTGCCACCGCGGGCCGTCGGCCCGCCTGGGGCGATGTCCATGGTGAAGTCGGACGTGCGAAGGCTCTCGGCAGCCGCGAGGCGACGGGAAGGGTTGACTCGACGGCTAATCACGGGGCGTACTGGATACACGTTCCCGCACTGTCGGCTGGCGCGCTCGGCGATTGATGGCGGTCAGGCATCCTCAAGACCAGATGCCTGCTCTTGTTCGCGTCGATGCCAGCCGGGAACGTCGAGAGACGGGAGGCCCCATGAAGGTTCGCCCGCCGGCAAGTTGAGCCACCTCATTACGGCGTCTGTTGTCTTACGCCGTGGTGGTTCCTGACCCTCGTGGCTCGGCTTAGCCGTCTGCCCTGTGTCCGCCCGATAACCCCAGTCTGTTGTGCAGGTTGTGGCGACGCCTGTCGTCCTGCTGCCTGCCGCTGCGCGGGGTCCGCTCGTTCGGTGGTTCTCCGGCCGCTCTACGCGATCGGTTCCGCACGGCCGGCCCGCCGCGTCACGGTGCCCGTAAGGACTCCGTAGCGAATGCGACCACCACAATCCACATACCTCGGTTTCTTGTAACGGAAGTTGGAGCAACGACTTGACATCCTCCACCACCGTGAAGGGCGGGGATTCCCTCGGTCACCCGAGGGGGTTCCTGTTTCACCGGGCCGCGCCTTCACCGCTTTCGCGGGTCGGGTCTTATCGGCCCTCCACAGGCGTTTCACCTCTCCGCCAGCCCGGCGGCGAGAATGTTCCTTGCGGCGTTGACGTCCCTGTCGTGCACGGCATCACAGCCCGGGCACGTCCAGACGCGAACGCCGAGAGTCATCGCGGTGTTGATCCGCCCGCACGCCGAGCAGGTCTTCGTGCTCGGATACCAGCGGTCGACGGCGATAACGGTCCGCCCGTACCAGGCGGCCTTGTACTCAATCATGTTGCGCAGGTGTGTCCACGCCGCGTCGGAGATGGCGCGGGCGAGTTTGTGGTTGCGCAGCATGTTGCGCACGCTGAGGTCTTCGATCACGACCGTTTGGTTCTCACGGACGAGTCGAGTCGACAGCTTGTGCAGGTGATCCCGCCGCCGATCGGCGATACGGGCATGGATGCGGGCCACCGCCACGCGAGCTTTGGCCCGGTTGGCGGAGTCCTTGGCCTTGCGGGCCATGGCGCGTTGCGCCTTGGCCAGTTTGCGCCGGTCAACACGCTCATGACGCGGGTTGGTGATCTTCTCCCCGGTGGACAAGGTGAGCAGACTGGTGATGCCCGCGTCCACCCCCACCGCCGTGTCCAGCGGGGGAAAAGGTGTGACGGTGGGATCCTCGACCAGCAGGGACACGAACCACCGACCGGCCGCGTCGCGGGACACTGTGACCGTGGACGGCTCGGCGCCGTCGGGCAGGGCCCGGGACCACACGATGGTCAGCGGGGCGTCCATCTTGGCCAGGGTGAGCTGCCCGTCACGCCAACGGAACGCCGAGCGGGTGTACTCCGCCGACGCCCGAGACTTGCGCTTGGACTTGAAACGCGGATACCGCGACCGCTTACCCCAAAACCCGGCGAACCCGGCTTGCAGGTGCCGCAGGGCTTGCTGCAACGGCACGGAACTGACCTCATTGAGGAACAAAAGCTCCTCGGTGCGCTTCCACTCGGTCAACCACGCCGACGACTGCACATAGGTGCTGCGCTGCCGGTGCACCGCCCACGCGCGGGTGCGCGCTTCCAGGGCGAGGTTGTACACCTTGCGGACGCACCCGAAGGTGCGGTTGAGCTGATCGGCCTGCCCTGGGGTCGGATAGAAGCGGTACTTGTATGCCCGCTTCACCACCTCACCCACGCCTCACAATCTATCCACCCATCACGCAAGACGAGCATCGAGGGGAGGCAGCGGGGTTACCTCCCGGCCCTAAACGGCCGAGTTTCCACGCCGCGATCCTGATGACTTCACTCAACATCACCACGGCGGGGCTTGCGGTCATGGCCGTCCGCGCCTGCCCAGACACCCTCTTCACCGCCATACACGGAATCCCTCCCGGCAGGTGGGGTGACCTTGGCGAAGGCTGAGCATCGGCGGCAGGGTCCGTCCGGCCAGGCGCGGTCAGGGCGGGAGCGACTGGAGAACCAGGTCCAGGTGTTGATCATGCTGGTGATCGGTGGGACGGCCGGCGCCGCGTCGTTCCGTCACGTCCACGACGTCGCGGCTGCGCATGGCCAGCCGGGTTGGCTGGCGTGGGCCGACGCGGTCGTGCTGGAGTTGACATCGATCGCGGGCGGCCTGGAGCTGCGCCGCAACCGGCGCATGGGCAAGAGCGTCGCCTTTCCCTCCACGATGTTGACGGTGGCGGTTGTCCTGTCTCTGGCGGCGCAGGAAGGCGGAGGCCTCGGTGATCGGTTGGATCGCCGCCGCGCTGCCGGCGCTGGGCTTCCTGGCGATGGTAAAGATCGCTCTCGGCCGCGCCGACCCTGCCCCGCCCGACCGGACCACGCGGCCCGTCCGGACCACATCCGGACCGGCGCCCGTCAACGCACCCCCGGTCCCGGACGGCCGCGAGTCGGTCCGGGACCGCCGGAGGCCGGTCCACACCAGAACGGCCGCCGTCCGGGACTCCACCGCCGCAATCCCCGCCGCAGCGGACCAGGGTCCAGCGGTCCGGGACCGACGGGGCGGCAGCGCGCCGGACCGGGACGCCCGGCCGGAGCTCGTCGCGCTGGTCCCGGACGCCCGGACCGCCGCTCGCACTCTCGCCGTGCAGGGGACGCCGCTGTCCCGTGCGGCCCTCGCCCGACAGTTGCGCGCGGAGGGACACCAGCTGTCCAATGCCACAGCCTCGGCGCTCGTGCGCGTTTTGCGCGCCGAAACGACTCCACCCATCCCCGGTGCGCCGGATCTGTCACAGCGGGCGGCCGCGTGATGGAACCACGACCTGCGACTCCTGTCAGCCCGAGCCATCGCTGTCAGACACGGTGGGTTTGTCAGGGCCTGCGTCGACTGACAGAACCTGACCCGACCTGGCAGCGCATCCGCCCGTCCACCTCGCCGCAACGGCCGGTGCGCTTCGCCCGTCAACCCGCATCCCGATCAAGGAAAGAATGATCATGCTGATTCGGCTCAACGACCCTTCTCCGCGTCGGCAGCACCGTCACCGTGCCGCGTCGCGCCTTCTCTCACGTCACCACGGCAAGGCATGGGAGGTGACCGGCGGTGCCAATGTCGGTGTCGGTCTCCGTTTGACCGTCCGCCTTGATACCGACCCCCGAACCGACCCCCTGCCCCGACCAACAGCCCAGGTCAGATCGGCTTTCACGGCTTCACACCAGCTCCAGACAGACCCTCTCTGGGGTCTCCCCCCAGGGGACGCTTATGCGTAACCGGCTACCTGCTGCGGATCCGCTGCTGCGCCTGCAGGCAAGCATCACCGCCCGCGACGACCGCCTGCTCGGCTGGCTGTACGACCACGGAGTGCTCACCACCGACCAGATCGCCGAGGCCCTGTTCCCATCCCTGGACTTCGCCCAACGCCGACTGCGCCGCCTCACCCTCCTTCAGGCGGCGGACCGTTTCCGACCCAACCGGGCCTACGGCGGCTCCTACCCCTACCACTACGTCCTGAACCAGCTCGGCTACGACCACGTCCATGCCCAACGCGGACTTGGAGCACCCCGCCGGGACCAAGCACGCCGCCGTAAACAGTCCCTCACGTCGCGGCGGGACCTGCCACACCTGCTCGGCGGCAACCAGGTCTTCATCGACCTCGCCGCCCACGCCCGCACCCACCTCAACACCAGTCTGGACCGGTGGCAGCCGGCCTCCGCTTTCCACAGCCCCGGAGTGTTCTACCGCGTCGGGGACGACCCGCAGATGATGGCTCGCGGACCAACAGGGCTGCCCCGCCCGGACGGGGCCGGCGTCTGGACCGAACACCGGCGGTCCGTGCCGTTCTTCCTCGAGTACGACACCGGCGGGGAGCGCCTCGACGTCCTCGTCGAGAAAGTCGCCAAGTACGAGCGGCTGGTCGCGATGACCACCTGGACATGGCCGGTCCTGTTCCACATACCGTCCGCCCGGCGGGAGGCGAACCTGCACCACCGCCTGGCCGCCCTCGCACCCCAGGCGACCATCGCCACCGCCAGTGCCGAACTGCGCACCGCACTCGGCGCCAGCCCTGGCGAGCCGGTATGGCAGGTCTGGGGCACCGCCAGTCGGGTCCGGCTGGTCGATCTGCCCTACACCGCCACCGACCACGACATCGCCTTCTGAGCCCGCGCCTCACGGCCCCGTGGCCGTGAGGCGCGGCCCCATTAGGCGGTCAGCGTGCGTTCACGCCAGCGCTAGATGGTCCGCTTGTAGGGCTCAGGCATGTGCAGATGCGACACCTCGTCGTAGGTGAACACGCCAACTTCCTCGTGCTCAGCCGAGTAACGAGTGGTTGAGGGGCCGCTCGAGGAGAGGGGACTACCCCCGCAGCCCGAGTGCCGGTAGGCGCAGCGCTTCCTTGACACTCTCGTTTCTCAACGGACTCCCCGTCGACGACGTGGCCACCACCGAAGCTGAGGGTCGGGTGGCCTTCCCGGTCAGCGTGGACGGCGCCGACAACAGGACCGCCCTGAGGGTGATGAGCCAGGGTGAGATGCAGGCGCTCGGGCTGGCCACGTTTCTGCCGCGTAGCTGCGCGCCGGAGAGCCCGTAACGGTTCATCGTTGTCGACGATCCGGTGCACCACCCGCTGCTGCCCCAGGTGGTCGTGCAGGCCCCGCCCTCGTCCGGTACCGCCACCGCGTCGATGGTCCTCGGCATCCTCGGCGTCCTCGGTGGCTGGAGCCTCTTCGGGCTGACCTGCGTCCTCGCGGTCATCCTCGGCCACGTCGGCCTGCACGAGACTCGGAACGGCACGAAGTCCGGACGGGGCATGGCCGTGACGGGCCTGATCCTCGGCTACGTCTTCGTCGGCCCGATGATCGCGCTCACGGTCCTGGTCTTCTTCGGCGGTGTGATCGGCGCGGCAACTCCGACGCCGACGTCAGCCCCGTGAGTACAGCGGCCGCCGTCCGTCACTGTGGCCACCCGACCCGCTCGCACCACGCGCTCGATCTGTTCAGCCACTCGCGTGTGGACGCTACGCGCGATGAGGTACCGCTCCGGTTGAGCCGGGGTGACCACGTTGGCACCTACTGTGATGCTCCCGATGTCGATCATGAAGGATGTGGGATGGCGCCCGAGGCCGAGGGATCCGAGAACGAACTCCCCATACCCGTCGACAACGTGCCCGACGCCACTGTGACCCCAAGCGATGGGCCGATGGTCAGCCTGGTCGAGATCGAGCCGGGAGTGGCCGTGCTCTTCGCGGACCAGCCGCCCGTCGACTTCGACTTGATCCCTTTCGAGATGATGAATGCTCAAACAAGCCAAGGCCTGACCGACAAGCTCGCGATGGCCTCGGGCATCGGCAATCTGGCGGCGCAGGGCGCACAGGCTGCGACTACCGTGCAGGGGCTGGTGCGTTTGGCGCCCGAGACTTTGCAGGCGCTCAAGACGGCGCAACCGATGACGTCGGGCGGCTGGAACCTGGGTTCGCTCGTCACGAGCAAGGGAAAGATCGCCGCCTCGGTGCGCTGGGCACCTGTGACAGGGGCGCAGACCGCATCCATACTCACCGCCCTCGGGCCGGCCGCCGCGCTCCTGGCGCTGCAGGTACAGCTGGCGTCGATCTCACGTCGTATCGACGAGAACGTCCAACTCACCCGTGACGTTCTCCAAGCGCTGCACGAGGACCAGTGGACGACGCTACTCGGCCTGCACGAGACGACGATGCGCGCCGTGCGCGAGGCCCAGGCGGCCGGCACCGTCAACGACCACATCTACGCCGCCATCGCGACCAGAGACGCGGACCTGCGCAAGCAACGGCTACTCTTCAGGTCGTTCGTCCGCGGGCACATCAAGGCGCTCGACACTGACGGACAGAGCGGCCGTGCCCATATCCAGAAAAACATCGAGCAGATTCTCGCCGACGCTCACGGCATGCTCATGGCGGAGTGGTCCTGGTATCGCTCTCAGGTGTTGCGTGCCGGTCACATCAGCCGCGACGAGGCGAATGCCGTCGAGAACGAACGACTTCTGGCCGAGTTGGTCGCCGACACTCAGCGCGAGCACACACGAGCCATGGACGAGGTGGCGGACCTCCTCACCGACCTTGAACGTCAGTGCCGTCTGATCGCCGAACTCCCGGCCGAGTGGAGCCTGCCGTTCACCACCAAGCGTCAGAACATCCGGGACACCATTGCCATGGCCGAGGCGTTGGCCGAGCGGGTGGCGACCCTTCGCAACCGTGCTCACACTCAACCCGCTCCGCTGGATCCGCCTCTCACGGTGTTCGCTGAGGCTGTGCCAGATGATGTGCTGCGGATCCTCCGCTGGGTCGTGCCGGGCGAGGAGCGCTTGCTGGCCATCGCCGATGTCAATCTCGACCGCCTCGTCGGCGAGGATGCGTACCTTGGAGTGACGCCCGAACGCTTCTTCATCTCGACACAGAACGCAGTGCGCAAACAAGGCACGATCGAGCGCGATTTCCCCCTCTCGGACATTCGCTACGTGCGGTTCCGCGAACGCGACAAGCGAGGCCCTGTTCTGGACGTCATCACCACGGACGAGAACATCAGGCTCACTTTCGACGACTGGGCTGGCAAGGGGCAAGGGCTGGACGACGCCTGCCGGCTCGGCAATCTCCTGGCCGCAGCGATGGATCTGCCCGAGAGCGAGCGGCGTACCGATCCGCTGCTGAGCGGCGATTCCTCGACGGGGCGGGCAATCACCCGGTAACCGGAACGCGTTCAGCATCGAGCCTCCGCCGGCGCGCAGTTCGTGCGGGTAGGGTCCAGTCACGGTCGACGAAAGGCAGATCAACCATGACGATTCCCCACCTGACGGCCGCCGACGGCACGGCGTTGCCGGCGATCGGGCTCGGCACGTACCGGCTGAGCGGCTCGGCGGGCGTCGACGCCATGGCTCAGGCGATCCGGGCGGGTTACCGGTTGATCGACTCGGCGGTGAACTACGAGAACGAGGGCGCGGTGGGCCGGGCCGCCCGGTCGGCCGGCGGCGTACGGGAAGAGTTGGTCGTCACCTCGAAGCTGCCGGGCCGGCACCACCGCTTCGACGAGGCGCTGACCACCGTCGAGGAGAGTGTGTTCCGCACCGGCCTCGACCGGATCGACCTGTACCTGATCCACTGGCCCAACCCCAAGGTCGACCTGTACGTGCAGGCATGGCGGGCGCTGATCGAGGCCCGCGAGCGTGGTCTGGTCCGGCACATCGGCCTCTCCAACTTCCTGCCCGAGCACATCGACCGGCTGGTGGCCGAGACTGGTGTCGCCCCGGTGGTCAACCAGATCGAGGTGCATCCGTACTTCCCGCAGCAGGAGGCGCTCGACTACCACCGGGAGCACGGCATCCTCGTGCAAGGCTGGAGCCCGCTCGGTCGTGGCAACGACCTGCAGCAGCACCCCGGGATCGTGGAGATGGCGACCGCCCACGGGGTCAGCCCGGCGCAGGTCATCCTCGCCTGGCACGTGGCGCGTCAGGTGATCCCGCTGCCCAAGGCCGCGTCCGCGCAGCGGCAGCTGGAAAACCTGGACATCTTCGGCATCAAGCTCACCGATGACGAGGTCGAGGCCATCTCCGCGCTGGGCCGCCCCGACGGGCGCCTCGCGGACCAGGACCCGGCGGTGTACGAGGAGTTCTGACGGCCCGATCGCGGGTACGGGCGGGCGCGATCGTGTTGCCGGCCGATCCGGTGGATAGGGAATCACCCGATTCCCCGCTGGCGGATCCGGCTTAGCGTCGATGCATGCATCGTCACCGGCCTGCCTCGGCACCGATCGGAGAACCAGAATGATCAAGGTGAGGCTCTTCGCGTTGGTCGTCCTGTCGAGCGTGACGCTCACCGCGTGCGGGGGCGGCAGCGACGACGACACCACCACCGCCTCGTCGTCCCTCGAGGCGAGCGTCGAGGCGACCGCCGCGCCGGCGCCGTCGGTGACCACCGGAGCGGGCGCCGAATCGGGTGGGGTCACGGCGACGGCCCTCTGTGACTACCTGCGCGGTGAGTTGCCGGCGCTGCGCAAGGCTCCCGGAGAGATCGAGGTGATGGGGCGGCTCGCCACCGGGCTCAGCGGGTGGTACGACCAGCGCGGCGGGGTGCCCGACGGTTCCCAGATCGACACCCTCACCAGGGAGCAGTGCGCCGACGTACGTACCGAGGCCCTCAAGCTGGCCGGGGTGCAGAGCTTCCTGCAGTTGTAGTGCGCGGGTGCGTCCGCGACCCGCTGGACGTCGCGTGACCCGGGCCAGCAGCGGCCCGACGCGACGCAGGCTGCCGTCTTCGAGGACGCGCTGTCCGGGGTGGCCGCCGGCCGGGCCGGCGGCTTCGGCTATGTGGTCGGCGTCGATCGGG
>NZ_JBEXIK010000027.1:0-85833 GCF_040608515.1 Micromonospora sp. NPDC005173 | reverse complement strand
TCTGTGGGTGCACCCCGTTGCGGCGCGCCCACTCAGCAAGCTTCACGAGACCGACACTAACACTCACATATTCGCATGCCTGATCACAGAATCGGGAACTGCCAACAACCCCTCACCAGGGCAGTTCCCCGTACCCGCCGCCGGCGTCCATCTGGAAGCCCCACAGCAGCCCGCTCGGCCCGTCCGCCGGCAGCGTCGCCAGGTGCACGCTGACCTCGGCGCCCTGCTCCGGCGCCCGGAAGCCGCTGTTGCCGTTGAGGTCGGTGGCGCAGTAACCCGGGTTCGCCGCGTTCACCTTGATCGGGGTGTCCCGCAGCTCCTTGGCGTACATCGCGGTGATCATGTTCAGCGCCGCCTTCGACGACGGGTACGGCACCGAGGTCAAGCCGTAAAGCGCGCCCGCCGGGTCGGTCATCACCGTGATGGAGCCCACCTCGCTGGAGACGTTGACGATCCGGGCCGCCGGTGCCCGGCGCAGCAGCGGCAGCAGCGCGTTGGTCATCGCCACCACCCCGAAGACGTTCGTCTCGTACACCCGACGCAGCGTCGCCACGGTGGTGTCGCTGGGCAGCGCCCGCTGCCCGTCGCCGAGCACGATGCCGGCGTTGTTGACCAGCACGTCCAGCCGGCCGTACTCCGTCTCGACCAGCTTCGCCGCGGCCGCCACCGATTCGGCGTCGGTGACGTCCACGGGCACGAACCGGGCGTCCGCGCCGCCGTCGCGTAGCTCCCGCTCCGCTGCCCGACCCCGCTCGGCGTCCCGTGCGCCCACCAGCACGGTCATCCCGAGGCTGCCGAGCTGTCGGGCGGTGGCCAGGCCGATGCCCTTGTTGGCCCCGGTGATCAGGGCGATCATGTTCGTTGTCATGCCCTCGACACTGCCCGCCGGGTCCGGCCGGCGGCAGAGACCGGCTGAGGCTGGGACCAGGGGTACCACCCTCACCGCCGGTGGCTGAGGCAAGCTTGGGGACATGGACCGCAACTGCCTGCGACGTGACGAACTGGCGGCGTTCCTGCGCAGCCGCCGTGCCCGACTGCGTCCCGCCGAGGTCGGCCTCCCCGACGGGGTCCGGCGTCGCACGCCCGGCCTGCGCCGGCAGGAGGTCGCCCAGCTCGCCGGCATGTCGGTCGACTACTACATCCGCATCGAGCAGGGCCGTGGCCCGCACCCGTCCCGGCAGGTGCTGTCCGCGCTGGCCCGGGCGCTGCTGCTCAGCCGGGACGAGCGCGAGTACCTGTTCCGGGTGGCGGGGGAGAGCCCGCCACTGACGGCCGGGCCGAGCCGGGAGGTGACCCCCGGGCTGCGGCACCTGCTCGACGCGATGACCGAGACCCCGGCGTACCTGGTCGACGCGGCGTACCACGTGCTGGCCTGGAACCGGCTGGCCACGTACTTCGTGGGGGATCTGGCGACCGTGCCCACCACGGACCGCAACATGATCCGCTGGATGTTCCGCCGGCCCGCCGAGGACAGGTACTGGACCGACCCCGACCTGGTGCGGTTCGTCCGCGCCTCGGTCGCCGACCTGCGCGCCGCCTACGGCCGCTACCCCGGCGACCGGGCGGTCCAGCAGTTGGTCACCGAGCTGCTCGGCACCTCGCCCCGGTTCGCCCAGCTCTGGGCCGAGCATGACGTGGCCGAACGCCGGCCCGTCGTCAAGCGGGTGCCGCACCCCGAGCTGGGTCCGTTGGAGTTCGAGTGCCGGGTACTGCACGTGCAGGAGACCGACCAGCGGATGATCGTCTACGTCCCCGAGCCCGGCTCGCCCACCCAGGCGGTGTTCCGCCGGCTCGCCGAGAGCGTCGCTTCCTGACCCGACCGGCAGCCGACCAGCCCGTCCCCGTGGGCGGATCGCCGGTAGAACACGCTGTGCCGCTCGCGGCTGCGCACCACCAGGCCGGAGCGCAGCAGCACCCCCAGGTGGTAGGAGACGGTGGCCGGGGCCAGCCGGTGCCGCTCGCTGAGCTGCCCGGTGGAGCGGGGCACGTCCAGGTCCGCCAGGATCGCCGCTCGGCTCGCGCCGACCAGGTCATCGAGCCGGCCCGCCCGGCGCTGCTCCGCCCGCCCCACGCCGAGCGGGTAGACCAGCACCGCGTTGCCCTCGTCGCACAGCTGGGTGGACACCTGCGGCCAGGCCAGCGCCGACGGCGCGAGCACCAGCTCCGCGCCGGTCAGCGCGGTGGTGATCCGGTACGAGCTGTCGATGGTCAGCGACCTGCCGGTCCAGCCGACCTTCGGGTGCAGATTGTTCAGCATGCTGCCCACCCCGGCGGTCGCCATCGCGGTGGCTCGGACGGCCAGTTCGGCCTCCAGCATGGCCCGCACCGCCGGCCACTGCTCGGCGAGCGCGGCAAGCCAGAAGTGCCGCAGCCCGTCGGTGACCCGCCGGGCGAGGGTGCCGTCCTCGACCGCCGCGCGGACCCGCGCCGGCATCCCGTCCGCCGGGTATCGGGCGTTCACCTGGATTGTCACCTCGTCGTCCGGGGTCGCCGCCATGGCCGCCAACTGTCGGTCGAAGACCGCGTCGAGCGGGCCCAGGGGCGGCTTCGGCGTGAGTAGGTCGGGCGTGTAGCCGAGCCGGCCGGGTGGCGTTACCAGCGCCGCGACCAGGGCCACGTCGGGGTGCCGCAGTGCGGCGCGGGCGGCCGGCCCGGGATCGCCGTGCACGGGATGCCCGAACCGGGAGAGCGCGGCCCGCATCCAGGACGTCACCTCCGAGGCCGGCGAGATCGCCAACCGGAGCCGGGCGAGGCTCGGGCCGTCCAGATGCGCGACCATCACAGCGCGGATCGTACAAGCGGTGGCGTCGATGCGCGGTCCGCATTCGAGCTGGTTCGAATCATTACCCGGCGGCGCGGCGGGCCGGGTTGGCTGCGACGGCAGAGCCACTCGTCCTGAGGAGAACCCGATGCTCCCACCTGCCTCCGCCCGTCCCGCCGGCCGGCTCGGCCGCACGATCGCCCTGGTCGGAATCACCGCCGGCCTGCTGGCCGCGGCTCCCGCCGCGGTGTCGGCCGCCACCCCCGGACCTCGCGACACCAATACCGGCGACGCGGCCGCCCGGGGCTGCGAGCGCTCCTTCGACCGGGCCGTCCGGGCGTACGTGGACACCACCGCCCGGCGCGACCTGGACGGCTTCGCCGCGCTGCTGCACCCCGACGTCACCTCCGTCTTCGCCTCCGACGGGGAAGTGCTCGACGGCAAGCGGGCCACCGTCGACTGGCTGCGCGGGTTCTTCGCCGACGACTCCTGGACCCAGTCGTTCAGCGTCGCGAAGCAGACCGTGGCGGGCTGCCGCACCGGCTTCGTGCTGTTCGACTCCGTCTACGCGGTGCCGGCCAGCGGCACCCGGGTGCCGCTGCTGATCGGAGTGAGCTACACCTACCAGCACGGCCGATGGCTGGTGCTGCAGAACCAGGATTCCGTCGGCCGGATCTGACCAGGGGGGTCGCCAACCGGGGGGAGGGGCGGGCGCGGCAGCATCGGCGCCCGCCCCACGGCGGCGTTCAGGCGATCTTCTCCAGGGCGGCCGTCGCGAGCGGGGCGATCTTCGCGATCAGGGCGGTGCCGGCCGCCAGGTCGCCGTCGCTCGCCGAGGCGTCCACCTCCATGACGAAGTTGCCGCGTACCAGGATGAGCGTGCACTGGTGCCGGGTCGCCTTGCCCTTCAGCCGCTCGCAGAAGGTGATCACGTCCGGGCCGTTCGGGACCGGCGGGGGCGAGGGCCGCACGATCGTCGAGGTACGCCCGTCGTTGGGCACCTCGTACTGCTTGCACGTCGCGAGGACGGACCGCAGCTCGTCGGCGAGCTTGCGGCCGGGGACCTTCAGGTAGCCAACCACGTACTGCCGGACCCACACGGTCTCGCCGTCCCAGCTCCGCTCGCGGTAGGCGGTGCGCTGACGGTCCGACGGCAGGCTGGCCTTACACAACGAGATCAGCTTCCACGCGTCGGTGTTCTCGTCGGTGTACTGCGCCGTCTCCGGGTGGAACTCCGCATTCAGGTCCAGCATCGCCCCCGTCACGCGGCTGCCTACCTCGGCGGTGGAGGTCGGCGCCGGGCGCGGCTTCGGCGGGGTCGGTGACGCCGACACCGCCGGCGCGGACCAGCGGGGGGCCTCGGCGGCCTGGCTCGGGGAGCAGGCAGCCGCCACGAGCAGGAGCAACGACAGCAGGGCCAGGATGGTACGGCGGAGCGACATCGCCGGGCGCGGTCCTTTCACGCGGAAAGGGGGCCCGGCCGGGCCCCCTTTCTGTGTGCGCCGTCGCCGGCCGACGTGTTACGCCGGCAGGTAGGCGAACGTGTCCGGGTGCGCGCCCTGCCGGCCGGTTTCGCCCTTGTCCAGCGTGGCGATCCGCTCCATCGCCGCGTCGTCCAGCTCGAAGTCGAAGATCCGGATGTTCTCCTCGATCCGCTTCGGGGTGACCGACTTCGGGAAGATGATGTCGCCGCGCTGCACGTGCCAGCGCAGCACCACCTGCGCCGGGGTCCGGCCGAGCTGCTCGGCGATGTCGACCACCGTCGGGTCGCCCAGCACCATGCCCTGCGCGATCGGCGACCACGCCTCGGTGAGGATGTTGTGCTTGCGGCCGTAGGCGCGAACCTCCTCGTTGCCGAAGTACGGGTGCGCCTCGATCTGGTTCACCGCCGGCACCACGTCCGCCTCGGCGGCCAGCCGCTGCAGGTGCGGCACCTGGAAGTTCGACACGCCGATCGAGCGGGCCCGGCCGTCGTGCTGGAACTCCTCCAGCACCTTCCAGGTGGAGACGAAGTCGCCGTCGTACAGCGTCGGCGGCGGCCAGTGGATCAGGAACAGGTCGATGTAGTCCATCTTCAGCGCCGCCAACGTCGAGTCGAACGCCCTGCGGGCGTCGTCCGGGCGGTGGAAGCCGTTGTTCAGCAGTGAATAAGGCGGGAACCCCGGCCGTTTACGGCCGGGAGGAATGCCGTCACGGACCTGGACGCTTCTGGTTCTCGACGTACTCCTCGACCACACTTAGTGGGGCACCGCCGCACGAGCCGGCGAAGTACGACGGCGACCACAGGTGACCGCCCCACAGATACCGACTGAGGTGAGACGAGAACTCCTGCCGCAGATACCGGGCCGAGACACCCTTGAGCGAGTTGACCAACTTCGACAGAGCCACGGCTGGCGGGTAGTGCACGAGCAGGTGGACGTGGTCGTCTTCGCCGTTGAACTCGCGCAGCTGCGCGCCGAAGTCTTCGCACACCTGGGCCATGACCTGCTGGCAGCGGGTGAGGATCGGATCGGTGAGGGCGCCGCGTCGGTACTTGGTGGTGAAGACCAAGTGCGCGTGAAGATTGTGGACGACGCTGCGACCCCTGCGCACGTCTGGGTCGGGAGTCCATCGAGGTGACATGGACCAAATGATACGATGGGCTGGTGAAGCTGGTCGTGCAGGTGAAGCTGCTGCCGACGTCGGAGCAGGCGTCCGCGCTGACGGCGACTCTGCGCGCCTGCAACGAGGCGGCGTCCGATGTGGCGCGGATGGCCCGCGACATCGACTGCTACCGCAACTACGACCTGCGCCGGCACGCATACCACGGCATCAGGACCGACTACCGGCTCGGGGCGCAGGCCGCGCAGCACGTCATCAAGAAGGTCGCCGACGCCTACACCACGCTGCACGCCAACATCACGGCCGGTAACTACGGCAAGCCAGGGTCGCAGCGCCGGCGGCGGGTCGAGGCGACGCCGGTCCGATTCCGGTGGGACGCCGCGCAGCCGTACGACGCCAGGATGCTGTCGTGGCAGTCCGACTCGCGCACCGTGTCGATCTGGACGATCGACGGACGGTGCAAGGGTGTCGCCTACACTGGTTCGCCCGAGCAGCTCAAGGCCGTGGCCGAGTTGCCGGTCGGGGAATCCGACCTCGTGCACCGCGACGGCACGTGGTTTCTGTGCGCCACTGTCGAGGTTGCCGAGGCTGATCCGGTCGACCCGCAGGGGTTCCTTGGCGTGGATCTCGGCGTGGTGAACATCGCCACCGACTCCGACGGGCGGGTATACGCCGGGGAGAAGCTGAGCCGCTACCGGCGGCGGCAGCTGCGACTGCGCGCCCGTCTGCAAGCCAAGGGCACCAAGTCCGCGCGGCGCCTGCTGGCCCGGCGCAAGCGCAAGGAAGCGCGGCATGCCACCGACACCAACCATGTGATCTCGAAAAGCATCGTGGCCGAGGCCGCACGCACCTCGCGCGGGGTCGCCGTCGAGCAGTTGACGGGGATCCGGCAGAGGGTACGGCTGCGCAAGCCCCAACGGGCCGCGGTGCATTCGTGGGCGTTCGCCCAGCTCGGCTCTTTCCTGACCTACAAGGCTCGCCGGGCCGGTGTCGCTCTTGTCCAGGTCGACCCGGCGTACACCTCGCAGACGTGTGCGCAGTGTGGTCACCGGGACAAGCGGAACCGGCCCGACCAGGCCACCTTCATCTGCCGGTCGTGCGGGGTCGTTGCCCACGCCGATCGGAATGCGGCCGTCAACATCGCCCAGCGCGGTGTGGACGGCTGGGGAGCAGTCAATCGCCCACACGCGGCACCTCGTTGCACCCAGCAGCGGGGTTGATCTGCAAGCCCGCCCATTCATGGGCGGGTAGTTGACCTTGCTGGTGATGTAGACCGCGCCCCGGTCGAGGCCGGACCTGCGCACGGCCTCGCCCACCTCGGCCTCGTTGCCGTACATCTCGGCGGTGTCGATGTGCCGGTAGCCCACCTCCAGCGCCGTGGCCACGGCGGCGACGGTGTCCTTCGGCTCGATCTGGAACACCCCGAAGCCGAGCTGCGGAATGGTGGTGCCGTCGTTCAGGCTGATGTCAGGAATCGTGCTGGCCACTGCGGCTCCTTCACGTCTTCGTCGGAGGCATCCAGGGCGCGGAGTCGCGTCCACGTCCGCCACCTTGTCATCCATACCCGAGCGGGAGGTCGATTCACCGTCCCTCCCGTGGTGACGAGCGCAGCGCCGGGTGCTGGCCGCTCACCCGGTCGTGTCGAACAGCACCGGCCAGGGTCGCGCCGCCGGCACCGACGGTGGGCCGGGCGGCGTGGGCTCGCCAGCCAGCACCTCGGCGGCGAGCTGCCCGAACATCGGCGCCGCCGGGTGCGCCGAGCGGTCCGGCCAGGCCGCCGAGGTGCGTTTCGGCAGCGGTGCGCCGGCGATCGGCCGCCAGGCGATCCGGGGCTCCCGACGGGCCACCGTCGCTGGCTCCACGGCCACCGCGCCACCGGCCAGCACCAGCCCGAAGAGGAACTCCGGGTTGCGCGCCGGCCGGACCCGGGCCGGCCGGTAGCCGTGCCGTCGGCACACCGCCAGCAGGTGGTCGTGCCAGCCGGGTGCGGTGGCCCGGGGCGCGGCCACCAGGTCGAGGCCGGCCAGCGCGGCGAGCGGCACCTCCCGGTCGCGGGCCAGCGGCGAGGTACGCGGCAACAGCACCCCCAGCGGTACGTCGACCGGGGTGCCGAAGCGCAGCCCGTCCGCCGCCACCGGGTGATGCACCAGCCCCACGTCCAGGTTCCGTTCGGTGAGCATCCGCACCTGCTCGCCGGTGGTCAGCTCGTGCAGCTCCACGTCCAGCCCCGGTGCCCGGGCGGTGAGTTCGTCCAGCAGCGCGCGCAGCGTCACGGCGGGCGTCTCCGGTGGCACCCCGGCCCGCAGGACACCCAGCTCACCTGCGCGGACCTGCCCCATCAGGTTGCGCAGCCGACCCTCACCGGCGAGCAGCTCCTCGGCCTCGCCGAGCAGCAGCTCACCGGCGGTGGTGAGCCGCACCTGGCGGCGGGACCGGTCGAACAGCTCGACGGTCAGCTCCCGTTCCAGTCGCTGGATCGACTGGCTCAGTGGCGGCTGGGCCATCCCGAGTTGCTCCGCGGCCCGCCCGAAGTGCAGCTCGTGGGCTACCACCACGAAGTGCCGCAAATGCCGGAGCAGGTCCACGGCCGGACCCTACGCCAGCGCCGGCATCGTGCTGCTGGATACCGTTCCGGGGTGAACGTGGGGGAGCGCATCGAGGTCATCTTCGCCAGTGCGGGCGTGACCGCCAGCCTGCACGCCGTCGACCTGGACGCCGTGGACCTGACCGCCGGGTACACCAGCGGTGCGGCCGGCAGCCGTGCAGAGGTCGGGGTGCGCGCCGACGAGCAGGTGGTGATCGCCTCGATCTTCAAGATCCTGCTGGTGCTGGAGTTCGCCCGGCAGGTCGTCGCCGGTCAACTGGACCCGACCGAACGGGTCCTGGTCACCGCCGCCGACCGGCTCGGCGGGTGGGGGCTGGCCGGCTGCGCCGACGACGCCGAGGTGTCACTGCGTGACCTGGCGTACTTCGCCATGTCGGTCACCGACAACACCGCCGCCGACCTGCTGCTGCGCCGGGTCGGCCCGGACCTGCTGCCGATGCTCGCCGCCGAGCTGGGGCTGACCCGCACCCGCGTCCTCGGCGGCCCCCGGGACATGGTCGAGGGGATGCTCGCCGACGTGGGCGCGCGGACCGAGGCGGAGTTCGCCCGGATCTTCCCCACCCTGCCGGACGACCGGGTCTGGGCCATGCGGGTCTTCGACCCGGCGCGCACCACGTCCAGCACCGCCCGGGAGATCACCCGGCTGCTCACCCTGATCTGGCGCGACGAGGCCGGGCCGCCAGAGGCCTGCGCGATGGTCCGCACCTGGATGGCCCGGCAGATCTTCTGGACCCGGCTGGCCGCCGGGTTCCCGCCCGGCGTGCGGGTGTCCGGCAAGACCGGCACCCTGCCCGGCCTGCACCTGGAGGCCGGCGTCGCCGAGTATCCGGACGGCGGCCGGTACGCCATCGCCGTCTTCGCCCGTGCCGACCGGCTGACCCCGCGCCGGATCGACGTGGACCTGGCGATGGGGCACGCCGCTCGGACAGCCGTCGAGGCGCTGCGCGGCGATTGATTTCTCGCTCGTCCGAGCCTCGCCACACCGTCCCTGAGCCGGCCCGATATGCGGGTGCGTATCGGTGCGGGTGGTGTTGGATCTTGGACCTGGGTCGAGTGGCGCTGATTGGCTCGTGGCGACCAACCGCCCGACCACGGGGAGTAGATCCTTCATGCCCAGTCTCGACCGCCGTCGCTTCCTCCGCGACGCCGCCGCCACCACCGCCCTCGTCTCCGCCGGCGGCCTCGCCGCCACCTCCGCTGCCCCGGCCCAGGCCGCGCCGCCGGTCGCCGACCCCGCGCCGACCAGCCGCCGCAGCGGCGCGGTCAGCTTCCGCTGGTGGGGTACGGCCGGCTGGCGCATCGACATCAGGGACCGGACGGTGCTGGTCGACCCGTTCCTCAGCCGGATCGACACCGGGCTGTTCACCGGCGCTTTCAAGCCGGCCACCGCGTTGACCGTGCGCACCGACGTGATCGACCCGCGGGTCGACCGGGCCACGACGGTGCTGGTCACGCACACCCACTGGGACCACTTCATGGACGTGCCGTACATCGCCGGCCGCACCGGCGCGCGGGTGTTCGGCACGCTGACCGCGTACCACCTGGGGTTGGCCTACGGGGTGCCGTCGACGCAGCTCAGCCCGGTGAAGGGCGGGGAGGTGCTGGACTTCGGCGATCACACCGTCGAAGTGGTCGGCTCGCTGCACAGCCGTAACCCCTCGTACTCGCTGGCCTTTCCGGGGGTGCGGGTGAGCCAGCCGGCGCGGCCGGCGACCATCGCCGACCTGCCGGAGGGGGACACGCTGGGCTACCTGCTGCGGGTCGACGGCGGCCCGTCGGTCTACTTCACCGGGGCCAGCGACGTCGCGGAGCGCAACCTCACCGGCCTGGCGCCGGACGTGGCCATGGTGGCACTGCAGAACGCCACCACCACGGGCGACTACCTGCCCCGGCTGCTGGCCGGTCTGGACTACCCGAAGGTCGTGGTGCCGGTGCACTGGGACAACTTCGAGACCGGGTTGCAGAACCCGCCGGTCGTCGCCCCGGCCGACCGCCAGCGGTTGGACGACATGATCGCCGCGGTGCGTCGGATCTCGCCGCGCAGCCGGGTGCTGGTACCCGAGTACGAGACCGCGTACCACTTCTGACCGACCCCGGGGGGCGGTCGCGGCGTGGCCGTCGCGACCCCCGCCGGGTCAGCCAGCGGCCAGGTCCGCGAGGGCGCGCACCGACTTCCAGTTCCGCGTGGTGCCCACCACGGCGAGCTTCTTCTCCAGGTACGCGTTGGTGAACTTCGACCGCCCGTAGCCACCGTCGGGGTAGTGCAGGAAAACCTCCCGACCGCTGACCGTGAACGCCACGTTCTCGCTGCCGGGGACGGTCAGCCCGCCCACCGCCGACTTCGTCGGCCCGCTGCGCAGGAAGGCCACCAGCAGCCTCGTCGGGTCGTCCTCCCGCTCGGCGTACGGGTTGCCGCCGGCCACCGCCGCCAGCTCCCGGGCGCTGCGCACCAGCACCGGCACGGTCAGCCCCAGCTCGTCGGCGAGCGCCCGCTCGATCCCACCGGCCAGCCGCTCGGCGTCGCGCACGCTGCTGCCGAACACCACGTTGCCGCTCTGCAGGTACGTCTTGACATCGTCGTGCCCGAGGTCGGTGACCAGCCGGCGCAAATCCGCCATCGCGAGCCGGGTGGTGCCGACGTTGACCCCGCGCAGCAGGGCGACGTAGCGGGTCATGGGGCTCCTCCTCGGATCCTGGGCGGACCCGCTCAGCGTAGGTCGACCGGCCCCGGCCCGCCCGGACCGACCAGGCCCGTCTCGTACGCGACGATGACGAGCTGCGCCCGGTCGCGTACCGCCAGCTTGGTCAGGAGCCGCCCGACGTGCGTCTTCACGGTGGCCAGGCTGAGGCTGAGGTGCGCGGCCAGCTCCGCGTTGGACAGGCCCCGGGCGACCAACGCGAGCACCTCCCGTTCCCGCTCGGTCACCCCGTCCAGCCGTCGCGGCAGCGGCCGGGCCGGCTCCGGCCGCCGGGCGAACTCGTCGATCAGCCGGCGGGTCACCGTCGGTGCGAGCAACCCCTCGCCGGCGGCGACCACCCGGATGCCGGCCAGCAGCTCCGCCGGCGGGGTGTCCTTGAGCAGGAAGCCACTGGCCCCGGCGCGCAGCGCACCGTAGACGTACTCGTCCAGGTCGAACGTGGTCAGGATGAGCACCCGGGTGCCCGCCGTCGCCGGATCGGCGCAGATCCGCCGGGTCGCCTCGATGCCGTCCATCTCCGGCATCCGCACGTCCATCAGCACCACGTCCGGCCGGTGCCGGCCGGCCAGCGCGATGGCCTCCACGCCGGTGCCCGCCTCGCCGACGGTGGTGCAGTCCGGGGTCAGGTCGACCAGCAACCGGAAACTGCCGCGCAGCAGCGCCTGGTCGTCGGCGATCAGCACCCGGATCACGCGGCCACCCGGTAGGGCAGGCGCGCCGTCACCGCGAAACCCCCGCCGGCGCGCGGCCCGGCGCGGAAGTCCCCGCCGTGCAACGCCACCCGCTCCCGCATGCCGGTCAGCCCGTGCCCGTCCCCGGCGGGCAGGACCGGGCGCCGGCCGTCGTCGGTCACCTCCACCCGCACCTCGCCGGGTGTCACGGTCACCGTCGCCCGACAGGCCGCCGGCGCGGCGTGCTTCACGACGTTGGTCACCGCCTCCTGCACGATCCGGTACACCGCGAGGCCCACCGACTCCGGCACCGCGCCGTCCGGTTCCTCGCGCCGGACGTCGAGCCGGACGTCGACGCCGCCGATCGCCGCCTGCTCGGCCAGCCCCGGCAGCTCGTCCAGCCCGGGCGTCGGCGCGTACGGCGTGCCCTCGCGCAGTACGCCGAGCACCCTGCGGATGTCGGTCAGCGCGTTGCGGCCGGTCTCTTCGATCACCCGCAACGCGGCCCCCGCCTCGCGCGGGTCGGCCTCGGCGACGTGGTTGGCGACGGCCGCCTTCACCACGATGAGGCTCATCGTGTGCGCCACCACGTCGTGCAGCTCCCGGGCCACCCGCAGCCGCTCCTCGGTAGCGGCCTGACGGATCAGGTGCTCACCCTGCCGGGCGGCGAGGGCGCGTCGCTCCCGAATCAACCACCCGATCAGCCAGGCGGGCGCGATCATGACGATGCCGTAACCGACCGCGCCGCCCCCGGACCAGAGGTCGCCCGCGGTCGTCGCCAAGCCGAGGCTGATCACGGTGAGACAGCCGGCGGCGCAGACCACCGACCGGCGCGGGGGCATCGACACGGCCACCGTGTAGAAGGACAGCCCGATGGCGACCGCCGGCGCGGCGGCGGCGAAGTTGGGGATGAGCCCGGTGATCAGCGCGACGGCGGCGGCGCAGCTGATCGTGACGGCCACCGCGACCGGCCACCGTCGGCGCACGGCCAGCGGCAGCCCGATGGTCAGCCCGACCAGCACGGACACCCAGGCCGGTTCGCGTACGCCCCCGTGCAGGGGTGACTCCAGCGCCGCGTACGCGCAGAGCATCCCGCCGACCACCACGGCCAGCACGGCGTCCACGGTGTACAGATCCACCGGCCGCAGCCGCCGGGTCAGCAGGAGAGCGGTCACCCGTCAGACGGTATCGGCCGGCCGTGGCCCGCGCGTCCACCCGCAGGACGTCATCCTCGGGGACGACGCCCGGCCTCGTCACAGGCCCCGGCTCCACCTCCGGGAGGGCCGGAAAGTGCCGGCCCCGGTCCGACGCGCGGCACCAGGTGGGACGGGCACCGTGACGGTCATGACCACAGACACGGTGACCCTGACGGGGCTGCGCGCGGTGTACGGCACCGGGACTCGGCGGGTGACGGCGCTCGACGGCGTGACGACCAGCTTCGCCAGCGGCACGTTCACGGCGGTGATGGGCCCCTCCGGCTCGGGGAAGTCCACCCTCCTGCACTGCGCGGCGGGGCTGGACCACCCGGCCGAGGGGACCGTCACGATCGACGGCACCCGCCTGAACGACCTGAGCGAGGACGAGCTGACCCGACTGCGGCGCGACCGGATCGGCTTCGTGTTCCAGGCGTTCAATCTACTGTCCACGCTGACCGCGGCGCAGAACGTCGAGTTGCCGTTGCGCCTGGCCGGTCGCCGCCCGCCGGCCCGGGACGTCGCCGCCGCGCTGGACGCGGTGGGACTGGCCGATCGGGCCGGGCACCGGCCGAGCGAGCTCTCCGGCGGCGAGCAGCAACGCGTCGCCGTGGCTCGGGCGTTGATCACCCGTCCGGCGGTGGTCTTCGCCGACGAACCGACCGGCGCGCTGGACAGCGCCGCGTCCCGGCAGGTCCTCCGGCTGCTGCGGGCGCTCGTCAACGAGCATGGGCAGACGGTCGTGATGGTGACCCACGACCCCAGCGCCGCCGCGTACGCCGACCGGGTTCTCCTGCTCGCCGACGGCCGCCTCGCCGACGAACTGACCGGTGGGATCACCGCCGCGGTCGTCGCCGCACGGATCGCCGAGCGGGAGACGGATCCGGTGGGCACGTCCCGACGGGCGGCGGACCCGGCCGTGGAGCTGTCGTGCTGAGCGTCCGGCGGTCGGCCGGCGCGTTCGTGGCCGTCGCGATTGGGGTCGCGCTGGTCACGGCGGCCACCCTGCTGCTCGCCTCCGGGCGACCACAGGTGCCGGACCGGCTGGCGCAGGCGGCGGTCGTCGTGCAGAGCCCCGAGGCGGGTACGGCGGCCGACTCGTTCGCGCCGACCCGGCCCTGGTCCGCCACCAGGGCGGCGGAACTCGTCGGCAGACTGGCCGGCCTGCCTGGCGTCGCGGCGGCGGTGCCGGACCGGACCTTCTACGCCCAGCCGCTCGTCGACGGCCGCCCCCCGGCGACCGACGGCCAGCGGGAGGACGCCCACCAGGGGCACGGCTGGTCCAGCGCCCGGCTGGGTGGACTGCGCCTCACGGCCGGCGAGCCGCCTCGGAGGCCCGGCGAGGTGGTCGTCGACCGCGCGCTCGGGCTTCGCTCCGGCGCGGCGGTCACCCTGCTGACCGCGGCGGGTCCGGAGGCGTACACCGTCACCGGTCTGGTCGACGCGCCCGGCGTCCACGTCGCGGACGAGGTGGCCGCCGCGCTCGCACCCGGGGTCCGGGCCATTGGGCTGGTGCTCGCGCCGGACGTCGATCCCGAGCAACTCGCCGTGGCGGCTCGCGGTGTCGTCGGCGGCGACGGACGGGTGCTCACCGGCGACCGGCGCGGCGCGCTGGAGCCACGCGGCGACGCCCGGACCCGCTGGATCGGGATGCAGGTGCTCACCGCCACGGCGGCCCTCGCCGGCTTCGTCACGGTCTTCGTGGCCGCCTCCACCTTCGCGTTCACCGTCGCGCAGCGCCGCCGCGAACTGGGCCTGCTGCGCGCCGTCGGCGCCACCCCGCGCCAGGTCCGCCGCATGGTGTACGCCGAGGCGCTCGCAGTCGGTGCCTCGGCCGGGCTCGTCGGCCTGCTGGTCGGCGCGGCGCTCGCCCCGGCGTTGGGACGACTGCTGGTCGATGTCGGCTTCGAGCCAGCGACCTTCCGGGTCCGGTACGAACACTGGCCGGTCGCGGTCTCGCTCACCGCCGGCCCAGTGATCGCGCTGCTGGCCGTCTGGTCGGCGTCCCGGCGAGCGGCGCGGGTTCGCCCGTTGGAGGCGTTGCGCGAGGCGGCGGTGGAGCAGCGACCGATCGGTCGGCTGCGCGTCGCCGCCGGCGCGCTTCTCCTCGCGGCCGGGGCTGCCCTCAGCCTCGCGACCGCCACCTCCGACGACGCCCACGACGGTGCCACGTACGCCCTGTACGCGGTGATGGCCCTGGTCACCGGCGCCACCGTGCTCGCCCCAGCGGTCGTCGGGCCGACGGTGCGGCTGCTGCGTTCTCCGGTGCGTCGGCGCGGCGGCGCGATCGGGCTGCTCGTCCGGGCCGGGGCGCTGACCGCGACCAGACGGACCGCGTCGACCGCCGCGCCGGTGCTGCTCACGGTCGCCTTCGCGGTGCTGGTGTCCGGGATGGTGCTCACCACGACCGCCGCGTACACGGCGGGCCGGGCGGACAACGTGAACGCCGGCTGGGTCGTCGTGCCCGACCGCGCACCCGGCCTGTCGGACCGGGCCGTCGCCTCGACGGGCGGCACCGCCCTCCTGCCCACCACGGTCTTCAGCACCGACCCCGGCGCAGGGGTCGGGGACCTGCCACTGAACGCGCTCGGCGTGGACCCGGCGGGCTTCGCCGCGGCGAACCGGGTGCTCACCGTCGTCGCCGGCTCGCTCGATGACCTGCGCGGCGACGACACGGTGGTGCTCACCGCCTCGGCGGCGCCGGCGGTCGGGCTGCCGCCGGAGCCCTACCCGGTGGTCTTCGCCGACGGGGAACGGGTGTCGCTGAGCGTCGTCGCCGTGGTCACCGACGACTCGATCCCCGGCGACCTGCTCCTGCCCCGGGCCGTGGTGCGGGCGCACGACCCGTCGGCGCTGACCTCCGCGGTGTACGTCCGGGACCGGATCGATCCTCCGGTCGGGGCGCGGATCGTCGACGTCCCCGGCTGGGCGGCGGAGGCGGACCGCGCCGAGGACCGCCTCGTCTGGCTGTTCACGCTGCTGCTGATCGGGGTGTCGGCCGGCTATGGGGCAATCGCGGTGGCCAACACGGTGCTGCTGGCCGCCGCCGGCCGGGCCGCGGATCTGCGGCTGATCCGGTTGGCCGGGGCGACCCGGCGGCAGGTCCTCTGGCTGGTCACCGCCGAATCCGCCCTGGTGGTGCTGATCGGCGCGGTGCTCGGCGGGGCTGTCGCGTTCGCCGGCCTGCTGAGCATCCGCGCCGGCCTCGCCGAACAGGTCGGCGCCCCGGTCGGCCTGGTCGTGCCGTGGCCGGTGATCGGCGGGGTGGTGGGGTTCTGCCTGCTGCTCGCGGTGGTGGCGAGCGTGCTGCCGACGTGGCGGCTGCTGCGCCACCGTCCCGCCCGATCGCCGGTTGGCGTCATCGCCGGATGACCCGCGTTCCGGCCCGGCCGCCTTCCGAGGGGGCGGTCGGGCCGCTACCGTCCACGGATGCGATCCGCGCGCCCGGTCGGGCTGCTCCTGTCCGCCGCCGCCGTCGTGCTCCGGGCGATCGGCATGACGGTGCTGCAACCGCTGACCGAACCGTTCGGCCCGTGGTCGGAGCGGTTGCCGGGTAACAACGCCTACTGGGCGCGGGATCTGCGGTTCGCGGCGATCGTCGCGGTGGCACTCGGGCTGGTGCTGGCTGGCCGGGGGCGCCTGCGCTGGAGCGGCCCGGCGGTGCTGCTCGGTGGTCTCTGGGTCGCCGCCGACGTGGCGATCGACCGGGCTGACCCGAGCGGCGACGGGGCGACCGTACTGATCGCCGCCGGTGGTTGCGCGGTCGTCGGCGCGCTGGCGGCGGTCCTGCTGTGGCGGGAGCGAGGCGCGCCGCCGGCCGGTCCGGACCGGCCGGCGTTGATCGCCGCATCCTGCGTGGCCGGGGTGCTGACGCTGGTGGCCGCCGGCATGGAGTCGCCGACTGACCGCGAGCCGGAGCTGAACCAGGCGGCGGTGGCCACGGCGGCGCTGCTGGTCGCCCTGACCATCGGCGCCGCCCTGGCTGCGGCTCCGGCTCCGGCTCGCGCCCGGTTCTGGCTGGCGGCGGCTCTCGGCGTCGCGGCGGCGTTCGGTGTCGGGCTGATCCGTGCCGTCCCGCCCGGCCCGCGGCTCCTGGTGGAGCTCGCACTCGGGGCGGTGCTGCTCACCGGCGTCACGCTGCTGGCCTGGGACTGGCCGGGCGGTCGACCGGCCTGGCGACGTCACGCGCTGGCTGGCCTCGCCGCGCTGGTGGGCCCGGTGCCGATGCTGGTGGTCGCGGCCATCGCCATGATGGTGCTGCTGCCGATCGGCGCGACGTTCACGGCGCTGGCGGGCAACAGCCCGATCAACGCCGCCGACTCCGACGTGCTGCTCTCGCTGGCCGGGCTGCTCTCCGGGCTCGGGATGGCGCTGCTGCTTGCCCTACCGACCCTGGTCGACCGTCGCTGACTCACTCCACCACCGGCAGCACGACCTCGTTGCGGCGCAGGAACCACGGCTTCCACGGCGAGTCGAAGCGGGCGTACCGGATGGCGCCGGTGGGTTGCAGCCGGGCCGCGGTGACCGCCCGGCCGAGCGCGGTGGCCCGCTGCCCGAACGCCTGCTCCGTCCACCGCCCGGAGAAACGCATCGCCGCCGCGAGCTGCGCCGGGATCTCGCGGATCCGCACTCGGGGGTCCACCGGCTCGGGCAGGGTGGCGGCGGTGGAGTTGGCCGGCATGACGAACTGAACCAGGTACGCGCCCGGCCGCTCGCCCTCCTCCTGGACCACCGGCACGGTCATCGGGATCTTCTCCGTGCCGGTGGCCTCCGGCACCGGTGTCGTCAGCCCGGCCGGGTGCCGCGCCCGGTTGGCGCCGCCGAGGTACGCGGCCAGCGGCCGGAACGCCTCCAGCGGTGCCCGGGTGAACGACGCCTCGACCTGCATCTCGGCCACCAGGTGGGCCGGGTACCGGCGCAGCTCGAAGCCGGGGTGTCGGGCCACCACCCGGTACGGCTGCCGCTCGGTCATCGCGCGCTCCCAGTGATCTCCTGGGAGAGACGCTACCGCCCTTCCGGCCCGCGCTCGGCAGAAGTCGTCTCCTGCTGCCCGGGCGTGACGGCGCGTCCGTTCAGCCGCCAGTACTGTCGCTTCTCCTCGTCGCGCAGGACCACCCCGAGCCGGCCCAACTCCCGGCGCAGTTCTCGGGCGTCGTCGCGGCGATCCTTCCGGACCGCTCGGTCGCGTGCCTGCAGCAGGGCGTCCGCTCCGGTGGGCAGACCGGGCAGTTCGGGCACCCACAGCCGGTACGCCGACCGGTGCGGATCGCCGTCCGCCCACCCCCATCCGTGCGTCCGGAACGCCGCCGTCAGCCGGTCGGCCGGCAGGTCCGTCGACTCCCGGGCCAGTTCGGCGCCGTCGGAGTCGAGCAGCACCAGGCGCCCGTCGTCGACGAAGACCACCCGGGTCTCGGCCCGCCCGACGGTCCGGTCCTTGCCGGCGCGGCGCAGCCGGACCTGCGCCGCGTCGACGGTGACGACGAGTCGTTCGGCGGTGCCGTTCCCGGCGACGACCAGGCCGGCCAGCGCACCCACCGCGGCCGTGCCGGCGATGGCCTGTGCGTCGGGCAGCCGGTCCAGCAGCCCGAAGAGCCACTGCACGGGTGCCCAGGGCAGCCCGGCGACCCAGCCCGCCGCCAGCGCGAGCAGGCCGCCGGCGGCGGCACCGAGCAGCGGGAAGCCGCCCCACATGACCACCAGCTCCAGTGGGCCGCCGCTGACCACGGTGCGCGGACGGTTGCCGGCGACATCCATGGTCAGGACACCTCCCGGCGGAGCGTCCGGACCAGGCCGGCGGCCAGCGGAAGGACCATCCAGACCAGCAGGGACACCGCCATCCGCCCCCACTGTTCGCCGGTGATGGTGTCGCTGCTGAACAACGGTTCCATGGTCCGGCTGGTGTCCAGCCAACTGGCCGGGCCGCGCAGGGGCCGGACCACCTCGCCGAGCACTCCCCAGAGGGTGGGCAGCAGCAGGTAGCCGACGATGGCCAGCGGCGGGTTGAGCAGCAGCAGACCGAAGGCGGCACCCATCAGTACGCCGGTGACCTGGAGGATCACCGCGTTCAGGATCAGCGCCCCGTCGATCCGCCAGCTGCCCGCGCCGCCGGTGGCCGACGCCACCAGCGTCCCGGCGGCGGCGATGGCCAGGCTGGCCAGCACCGAGGCGAGTGCGGCCAGCACCACCGCGATCAGCTTCGCGGCCACCACCCGCTCCCGGCGGGGTACCAGGGCGTACGTGGTGAGGGCGGTGCGCTGGGACCACTCGCTGGTGATCGACAGGATGCCGAGCACCGGCAGCAGCACCCCGATCGGCAGCAGCGAGGGCGTGAAGAAGTTGACGAAGGTCTGTTCGGTGTCCTTGGCGTAGATCAGCTGGAGGGTGACGATCGCGGCGGCGACCAGGCCTATGGTGATCAGCAGCCAGCGGCCGGCTCGGGTGTCGGCGAGCTTGCGCAGCTCCACGGCGGTGAGCCGGAGCAGCGACGGGCGGTGTACCGGATTGTGCTGCCGGGGCGCGACGGCGTCGGCGGTGGGCGCGGTGGTGGTGGTCATCGGACGGCCTCCTTGGTGGATTCGCCGGCGGTCAGGGTGAGGAAGAGCTGTTCCAGGCCACCGCCGGTGGCGGGGCGCAGCTCGGCCAGCGCGACACCGGCGTCCGCGGCGGCCTGGCCGACCACCTCGGCGTCGGCCTGCACGAGCAGCCCGTCGGAGCCGTCTGCGGCGGTGAGGCCGGCCGTGTCCAGCGCCCGGCGCAGTGCTGCGCCGTCGCGGGCCCGGACCAGCGTGCCGCCGCCGGCGAGCAGCTCGTTCTTGTTGCCCTGGGCCACGATCCGGCCGCCCCCGATAACCACCAGCCGGTCCGCGATCGCCTCCACCTCGCGCAGCAGGTGGGAGGAGAGCAGCACGGTGCCGCCCCGGTCGGCGAAGTCGCGCAGCAGGCCGCGCATCCAGAAGATCCCCTCCGGGTCCAGGCCGTTCGCCGGCTCGTCGAGGATGAGCACCCGGGGGTCACCGAGCAGCGCGTGCGCCAGCCCGAGCCGCTGGCGCATGCCCAGCGAGTACGCCTTCACCCGCCGCTTGGCGGCCACCGTGTTCAACCCGACCAGGTCGAGCTTCGCGGCGACCTCGCGCCGGTCCAACCCCATGGTGTACGCGGACAGCGTCAACGCCTCGCGGCCGGTGCGACCGGCGTGCTGGGCGGAGGCGTCCAGCAGCACCCCGACCTCCCGCCCCGGGTTGGGCAGCTCCCGGTACGGCCGACCGGAGACGGTGGCTCGGCCGGCCGTCGGTGCGGTGAGCCCGCAGATCATCCGCATGGTGGTGGACTTGCCGGCGCCGTTCGGGCCGAGGAAGCCGGTGACCGTGCCCGGCTCGCACTGGAACGACACGTCGTCCACGGCCGGGTGCGGCCCGTATCGCTTGGTCAGGTTCTCGACGGTGATCATGTCGTCGAGCCTGCCCGCGCCGCCCGGCCATCCGCTGCGGCCACCGGTCGGCGCCGCACCGACCTTGGTCGACCGACCGGTCTCGACTTTGGTAGCTGGTCGTGGTGCCGGTCGGCTGCCTAGCATGGCCTCGTGACCAGCCTCGCCGTGCCGGAACACCCCTGGCTGCTGCCCGGGGCGCTGGCCGGCGCGGCCAGCCCGGACGCGGCCACCCGGCGACCGCGCCGCACCACCCGGGACTGGGCGGTGGACACCCTGGCGTTCCTGCTCTCCCTGGTCTGGGTGCTCTTCGCCACGGCGGACGCCCTGTCGCCCGACCCGGCGATGACGACCGCGCTCCCGCACGACTGGATGGCCGGCGTGGACGCGCTGCTCGGGCTGACCTGCTGCGGGCTGCTCTGGCTGCGTCGGCGGTGGCCGCTCGGGCTGGTGGTGGCCACCACACCGCTGACGCTGTTCTCGATGGCCGCGGCCATCCCGCTGTTGATCCTCTACTTCACCGTGGTGGTGCACCGGCGGACTGCCGTCGCGGTGGCGGTGACCGGCGCCGGACTGGTCACCAACATGGTCTTCAGTTTGCTGCGCCCGGACCCGAACATGCCGTACTGGGCCACCGCGTCGTGGGGCGTGGTGCTCAGTTTCGTCGTGCTGTCCTGGGGGATGTTCGTGCGGGCCCGGCGGCAGTTGATCGTGTCGCTGCGGGACCGGGCCGAGCGGGCCGAGGCCGAGCAGCAGCTCCGGGTGGCCCAGGCCCGCCATCTCGAACGCACCCGGATCGCCCGGGAGATGCACGACGTGCTGGCTCACCGGATCTCGCTGCTCAGCCTGCACGCCGGCGCTCTGGAGTTCCGCCCGGACGCGCCGCCCGACGAGGTGGCCCGGGCGGCCGGGGTGATCCGGGGCAGCGCGCACGCCGCCCTGCAGGACCTGCGGGAGGTCATCGGGGTGCTGCGGGCGGAGGGCGACGGCGACGCCCCGGAGCCTCCGCAGCCCACCCTCGGCGACCTGCCGGCGCTGATCGACGAGTCGCGCACGGCCGGTGTGCGGGTCAACGTCAGTGACAGCGTCGTCGCGCCGGGGGACGTGCCGGCGGCGCTGGGCCGGGCCGCGTACCGGATCGTGCAGGAGGGGCTGACCAACGCCCGCAAGCACGCGGCCGGCGCGGCGGTCACCGTGGACCTGGCTGGCGGGCCGGGCACCGGCCTGACCGTGGCGATCGGCAACCGGTGGCCGGTGGGCGCCCCGGCCGGGGGAGAGGTGCCGGGCGCTGGCACCGGCCTGGTCGGCATCACCGAGCGGGTCACGCTGGCCGGCGGCCGGCTGGCGTACGGGCGGGACGACGCGGGCGACTTCCGGCTGGCGGCCTGGCTGCCGTGGCCGGCGTGACCGGGCCGCCCGGCCAGGCCGGGTCAGCTACCGGCACCTCGCCGGTGCGGGTGTTGATCGTGGACGACGACGCGCTGGTCCGGGCCGGGCTCTCGATGATCCTCGGCGGCCTGCCGGACCTGATCGTGGTCGGCGAGGCGGCCGACGGCGGCGAGGTGCCGGCGGCGGTGGCCGCGTACGCCCCGGACGTGGTGCTGATGGACATCCGGATGCCCCGGGTGGACGGGCTGACCGCCACCGAGGCGCTGCGCGCCCAGCCGCAACCGCCGGAGGTGCTGGTGCTGACCACCTTCGACGCCGACGAGCAGGTGCTGCGGGCGCTGCGCGCCGGGGCGGCCGGCTTCCTGCTCAAGGACACCCCGCCGGCGGAGATCGTGCACGCGGTACGCCGGGTGGCGGCCGGCGAGGCGACGCTCTCCCCGACGGTGACCCGGACGCTGATCGCCCATGTGACCGCCGCCGCCCCGGGCCCGGCCGGCCCCGACCCGCGCCGGGAGCGGGCACTGCGGTTGCTCACCGGGCTCAGCGAGCGGGAGCGGCAGGTGGCCGTCGCGCTGGGCCGGGGCCGCACCAACGCGGAGATCGCGGGGGAGCTGTTCATGAGCGTGGCGACGGTGAAGGCGTACGTCTCCCGGCTGCTGACCCGCCTCGACCTCAACAACCGGGTCCAGGTGGCCCTGCTGGTGCACGACGCCGGCCTGGTCTGAGCGAAGGCTGCGCCGATCCGAGCGATCGAACCCTATTGACACGGATGAGGTTACACTCATTGTTGAGTGTTCCATCGGTGGATGTATCAGGGGTGATCGCGTGGACGGCTTCGTGGGACGGGATTATGAGCTGTCGCTGCTGAACGGCATGCTGTCCCGGGTTGAACGCGGTGGTCGGGCTGGTCGGCCCGGTCGTGCCCTCCTCATGCGCGGTCGCCGACGTGTCGGCAAGTCCCGACTGGTGGAGGAGTTCGTCGAACGGGCAGAGGTGCCGTACCTCTTCTTCACCGCCTCGGCGCAACCGACTGTCGCCGCCGATCTCGCGCTCTTCGTGGAGGCGGCGGCCGCCTCGACGCTGCCGGGTGCCCAGATGCTGCGTGAGCAGCAACCACGGACCTGGGACGCTGCGCTCACCCTGCTCGCTGCCGCGCTGCCGACCGATCGGCCGAGTGTCGTCGTCCTGGACGAGATGCCGTACCTCATCGCGAGCGACCCGGGTTTCGAGGGGACGTTGCAGAAGGTCTTCGATCGTGAGCTGTCCCGGCGGCCGGTCCTGCTGGTCTGTGTCGGGTCGGATCTCGCGATGATGGAGGCGTTGAACGACTATGGCCGGCCATTCCACCAGCGGGCCACCGAGATGGTCATCCCGCCGTTGAGTCCGGCCGACGTCCGCGAGATGCTCAACCTGCCCGCCGCCGACGCGTTCGACGCCTACCTGGTGTCGGGCGGTCTGCCGTTGATCCTCGATGAGTGGCCGACGGGCGCATCGGTAAACGAGTATCTGGCCGAGGCGGTACGAGATCCCACCTCTGCCCTGCTGGTCAGCGGCGAGCGGGCGCTGGCGGCCGAGTTCCCGCCCCAGTCCCAGGCGGGTCTGGTGCTGCGGGCCATCGGCTCCGGCGAGCGAACCTTCTCGCTGATCTCCCGCGCGGCGGGGGATCTTCCGCAGGCGTCACTGACGCGGGCCCTGCGCCTGCTGACCGAGAAGCGCACGGTGGAGGTCAGCGTTCCGCTGTCGACGAAGCCGTCCCGGGAGACCCGGTACACGGTGGCCGATCCGTACCTGCGTTTCTGGCTGTCGTTCCTGGGGCCTCATCTTTCGGAGATCGAGCGAGGCCGGGGCGACCTGACCCTGAACAGGATCGTCACGTCGTGGGCGTCCTGGCGGGGGCGGGTGATCGAACCTGTTGTCCGGGAGGCGCTGCGCCGGCTGCCGAACGACTATCTGCCGGCGGAGGCGGCGGTGATCGGTGGCTATTGGACCAGGACCAACGACCCTGAGATCGATGTGGTCGGCACCGATCGTGGGCCGGTCGCCAGTCGCATCTGCTTCGTCGGCTCGATCAAGTGGCAGGAGAAGCGGCCGTTCGACGCACATGACCTGGGCCGACTACTCCTGCACCGGTCCCTGCTGCCCGGGGCCGACGAGACTGTGCCGGCCCTGGCCGTGTCGCGCAGCGGCGCGGCCGTCGACGGGGTGCGCGTGTTGTCCCCGGACGATCTCCTTACCGGGTACCGGAATTGAACCTTTGTCCGATGCCGGCCGTACCACTGCCCGAGGATGTCGGTGCGGTGGGTCCGCCGTACCGCTGCCGAACTGCGGGAGGCCTGCCGTGCGAGTTGGTGAGCAGTCGACGGATCCCATCGATCAGGTACTGGGTGAGGTGCCCATGCCGGCGCCGCTGACCCCCGAGGATGTCCGGCTCGCGGTCCGGGCGGTGGTGGTGCACACCGCCGAGGAGTGGCCGACCGGGCCGCTGTGCCGCAACGACGGCGCCTCCTACCCGTGTCGCCTGCACCGCTGGGGGCGACGGGTGCTGGAGACGCACGGGCTCAACGAACGCCAGATCGAAGCGTTGATCCGGCACGGCAACCCGTTCGTGCACGTGCCCTTCCCGTTCACCGCGAACGGGCCGGCGCCCGCGCGTCCCGCTGGCTACCCGGCCCAGGCGCCGCGTACCGGCGGGCTGCCGGCGCGGCACCAGGCCGCGCGGGTCGTCCCACCCGGGGTACGGCCCACCGCTCCCGGCCGGCCGGTGACTCCCCCCGTCACCGCGCCGCGCTGGCCCCGGGCGAGCTGAGCGGCACTACCCCTCCGCCGCCCGGCCCGGGGCGACAGGACGTCGGCCCGACGCGGGTGTTTCCCCACCCACGCCGGGCCGACGTCGTGCTGTCCGTACGGGTCAGTCGTTGCCCGCCCCGATTCCGCAGTCCGGTGCGGACCAGCTCGTCGTGTTCGAGCTGCGGTCGCTGTTGTTCTGTCGCCGCGAGTCGACGTGCACGTGGTCGTCGTGGTCGGGGTAGCCCGGCCCGTAGATCCCGCTGAAGCCGTTGTTGCGGGCACCACGGGCCACCTCGCACAGCGACGACGTCCGCGAGGTGACGTCGGCCGCGTTGCCGTACAGGTGCTGGCTGTCCGACGCGCCGCCGACCTGGTTGTTGCAGGCCCGGCTGCGGAACCCGCTCGTCACGTTGAGCGGCTTGTCGCCAAGGCTCTTGCGCAGCGCCTCCAGCTTCCACATGGTGTGCAGCGCGTTCTGTCGGGTCTGGGCCTCCGACAGCGGGCCGCCGCTGTACCCGCCCCGACCGCACCCGTCGTCCAGTTCGCTGTAGGTGAAATGCGCGGGCGTGCAGTCGTTGTCCTGGAGCTGGTACAGCTTGGCGTAGGTCTGCGGGCCGGCGATCCCGTCGGCGCGCAGCCCGTACGCCTGCTGGAACCGCTTGATCGCGGCGGCGGTCTTCGGTCCGTAGCGGCCGTCGAGCTCCACGATGTCCCGGTTGCCGGCCCAGCCGGCGACCCGGATCTGCAACTGGCGGACATCGTCGCCGGAGCGTCCCTGGTTCAGGGTGCGGTTCCAGGTGTAGCAGCCGTCCGCGTGCGCCGCCGGCGCGGCGATCACCGCGGCGATCGCTGCCCCGGGTAGCGCCAGGGCGAATGCGACGGCAGCCCGCTTCAAGGTGTTTACGCGCACAGAAGTCCTCCCGATAGGAGAGCGAATGGGGTGGGCTCCGGGACATCGACCGGGACGTCCCGTGATTTCCACCCTCGCACTGATCAGTGCCGTTGGCGGCAATTAACGAGAAATGTCCTCACGATTCGCGTTACCAGGGTCTTGGCTGGGAATTCGGCTGATTTGCGAAACAGCCATTCACCCCGATCACCCCGCACACGGGCTAACCACACCGAACGTCGCGATTTGCCACAGCGAGGGTGATGTTCCCCTGTCGTACTCGGGCGGTAACGTCAGCCCAGGGCGGCGGACTGGCGGAGGTGCACGTGGCACGCGGTGGCGTCTTCTGTGTCGAGGGCCAGTGGCACCGCGACCTCAACGAGCGGGGTTCCGTGCTGCCCACCCTCGAGCTGCTGGAACGGCTGGGCAAGATCCGCTTCATCCACAAGGACGCGGCGACCCGCGACGAGCTGTTCTATTTCCTGGACCGCTGGCTGCTCAAGCAGTACGCCGACCACCGGGTCGGCTTTTTCGCCATGCACGGCGAGCCGAGCCGGCTCTGCCTCACCGACTGGCAATCGGTGGAGTTGAACGAGGTGGCCGAGCTGATGGCCGGCCGCGCCGAGGGGCGCCGACTCTATTTCGGCAGTTGTTCGGTGCTGCGCGCCTCGGACGCGGTACTGCGCGAGTTTCTGGAGGTCACCGGCGCCGCGCTGATCTGCGGTTTTACCCGGGAAGTCGACTGGGTCGAATCGGCGGCCTTCGAAACCGTACTGCTCGACGTGCTGGCCAACGGCCAGCGACACAATGCCGCCGAGCTGCGAATGGGATCGGCGCACTGGGCGCCGCTCGCCTCGTACCTCGGTTTCCGCGTGATCTACGCCAACGGCCGGGCCTGGCGCCCGTCCGGCCGGCCCCGGGTGCCCGCCCAGGTGGTGCACCGCGCCGCCACCCGGCCCAGCTGACCCGCCGCCACCGATCGGCCGCCGCCCTGGTAGGAACGAGTGATGGCGCCCAGCATCGCGAAGAACACCCGGGTCGACCGGGACACCCTGCTCGACTTCCTTCGGCCGCGACACCGCGTCGTACTGATGACCACCCGGGCCGACGGCCGCCCGCAGTCCTCCCCGGTCTCCGCCGGCATCGACGGCCAGGGCCGGCTGGTCGTCTCCACCTACCCCGAGCGGGCCAAGGCGACCAACATCCGCCGCGACCCCCGGGTCTCGGCCTGCGTGCTCTCCGACGACTGGAACGGGCCCTGGGTGCAGCTCGACGGCACTGCCGAGGTGCTGGACCTGCCCGAGGCACTGGAGCCGCTGGTCGAGTACTTCCGGTGCATCTCCGGCGAGCACCCGGACTGGGACGACTACCGGGCGGCGATGGTGCGCCAGGGCAAGTCGCTGATCCGGGTCACCATCGACGCGTGGGGTCCGATCGCCACCGGCGGCTTCCCGGCCCGGCTCGCCGGCTGACCATGACTGGCCGGCCCCCGAGTCAGTACGCGGCGGTGAAGCGCGCGTTCTGGTGCCGAGGCTGCTCGATCTCGTCGACGATCGCCACCGCCAGGTCCTCGTAGGTCAGCACCGAGCGGCCCTGATCGTCGGTGACCGGCTGGTCGGTGCCGGTGCGGTAGTGCCCGGTGCGCTCGCCGGGGTGGAACTCCAGCGGCGGCGGGGAGACGTAGGTCCACGTCACCCCGTCGGCGGCGGTGCGGTAGTAGTCCAGGGCGTCGGCCTGGCCCAGCGCCGAGTCCCGGTACTGCGCCGGAAAGTCCGGCTCGTCCACGATGCGGGTGCCGCGCGGGGTGAGCAGGGTCGACCCGCCGCCCAGGTGGATGATCCGCGGCGCGGCCGGCATCCCCCGCAGCGTGGTCACCAGGTTCTCCGCCGCGTTCCGCCACAGCTCAGGTCCGCCGCCGCCGATCGCCACCACCAGCGCGTCCGCGTCCGGCGCCACCTCCCGGACGCTCCGCTCGCTGGTGGCGTCCCCGGTCACGACCCGTACCCCGGCGGGCAGGTACGAGGTGGCCTCCGGGCGGCGGACCGCGGCGATCACCCGGTGCCCCCGGCCGATCGCCTCGGCGGTGACCCGCGAACCAGCGGTGCCGCCCGCGCCAAACACGACGATGGTGCTCACCAGCCCAGGCTAGGGACCGGGCGCACCGCCCGTCGGTGGAACGGCGATCCCCGTCAGGCGACCAGGGCGGAGTAGACGAGCTGGCGCAGCTGGGAGCGCAACGGGTACGTGCTCGACGGCATCAACTGGGTGAAGAGGAGCGCGGTGATCTCCTCAGATGGGTCCACCCAGAACGCGGTGCTGGCCACCCCGCCCCAGTAGTACTCGCCGACACTGCTCGGCACCCGGCTGGGGATCGGGTCGTCGATCACCGCGAAGCCGAGGCCGAAGCCGACCCCGTCCAGGGTCGTCTCGGCGAAGCCGCCGGTGGACAGGGTGCCCAGGTCCTGACCCTCGGGCAGGTGGTTGCGGGTCATAAAGCGCACCGTGCGCGGCCCGAGCAGGCGGACCCCGTCCAGCTCGCCGCCGCGCAGCAGCATCTGCGTGAAGCGGTGGTAGTCGGCGGCGCTGGAGATCAGGCCGCCGCCGCCGGAGTGCAACACCGGCTTGCGGTACGCGAGCGAGCCGAGCCTGTCGTAGCGGACCGCCTGGCCGCTGCGCGGGTCCGGTGCGTAGAGCGCCGCCAGCCGCTCGGCCTCGTCGCCCTCGACCCACCACCGGGTGTCGGTCATGCCCAGCGGGCCGAAGATCCGGTCGGCGAAGAACGCGTCGAGGCTCTGCCCGGAGACCACCTCGACCAGCCGGCCGAGCACGTCGGTGGCGACCGAGTAGCCCCAGGCGGTGCCGGGCTGGAACAGCAGCGGCAGCTCGCCGAACGCCGCGCAGGCACCGGCCAGGTCGACGTCCGCTGGCGGGTACAGGTCGTAGCCGGCGGCCCGGTAGATCCCGTCGACCACCGAGGTCTGCATGAAGCCGTACGTCAGGCCGGCGGTGTGGGTGAGCAGGTGCCAGACCCGGATCGGCTCGATCGCCGGCACGGTGTACGGCTTGAGCGTCGACCCCTTCGAGTAGACCCGCAGGTCGGCGAACTCCGGCAGCCAGCGGCTGATCTCGTCGGTCAGCTCGAACCGGCCCTCTTCCCACAGCATCATCGCCGCGACCGAGGTGACCGGCTTGGTCATCGAATAGATCCGCCAGAGAGTGTCGGCCTCGACCGGAGCACCCGACTCCCGGTCCCGCAGCCCGTACGTCGAGGAGTGCGCCACCTCGCCGCGGCGGGTGACCACCACCTGCCAGCCGGCCAGCCGGCCGTCGTCGACGTACCCGCCGAAGTGTTCGTCGATCCGCGCCAGCCGCGCAGGGTCGAAGCCGATCTGATCGGGGTCCTTGCTCCGCGCCACACTCACGTCGCCGAACCTACTCGCCGGTTCGCCGGTACCGGAAGGGGCCGCCCCGGACCCGTGGTCGGTGGCCGGCACTAGCCTGGTCGGATGCCGGAGCTGACCGAGGACGTGACCTTCCGCCACGAGGACTGGTACGGCGAGGAGTTGACCGACCGGCACTTCGTGGGCTGCGAGTTCTTCCACGTGGACCT
This sequence comes from Micromonospora sp. NPDC005173, assembly GCF_040608515.1. Lineage (NCBI taxonomy): Bacteria > Bacillati > Actinomycetota > Actinomycetes > Micromonosporales > Micromonosporaceae > Micromonospora > Micromonospora sp. NPDC005173. Next base: position 57,202 of record NZ_JBEXIK010000027.1, on the reverse strand, counting down.
CACCGAGGCGGTGAGCCGCGGCGCGGTCTTCACCGGCTGCACGTTCGGCAACGTGCTGTTCAACGCCTCCCGGCACGTCGACTCCGCCTTCACCCGCTGCACCTTCAAGCGGTGCAACTTCTTCGAGGCCGAGTTCACCGGTTGCAAGATGGTCGGCAGCACCTTCACCCAGTGCGACCTGCGTCCGCTGACGGTCGCCGGCGGCGACTGGTCCTTCGTCGCGCTGCCCGGCGCGGACCTGCGCGGCGTCCGGCTCACCGATGTGCGGATGCGCGAGGCCGACCTGACCGGCGCCAACCTCACCGGCGCCACGCTGAGCAGCGTGGACCTCTCCGGTGCGCAGCTGCACAGCTCCCGGCTGGGCGGCGCCGACCTGCGCGGCAGCGACCTGACCGCGCTCGACCCGACGGTGGTCGAGCGGGCCGGTGCCATCATCGACGGCGAGCAGGCCGTGATCATCGCGCAGGCGCTCGGCTTCCAGATCGGCTGACGCGAGGGGTGCTCGCGGCGACCGACGTCCCCGGCCGAGCGTGCCCGTGCGTCCGATACTTCCGGTAACGGCTGGACACGCCCGCCCGTCCGGATCTAGCGTGTCGATCACGTCGGCGCAGACGTGAGACGGCCCACAGTGGACGGTGCGATCCGCACGGGTCGATGACGGCCGGGCGGCGGAGTTGGAGGGGTCGGTGGCGGACGAAGACCGCACGCGGGCGAATTCGCGGGGCGGGGACGAGTCCTCCGACCTACCGGCGCATCGACCGCGCGCCGTCACCATCAGGCAGACCCGCAGCGCGCTGCGCCGCCTCGCCCGTGCCCGGCGACGTCGGTTCTGGGCGGTGGAGGGGCTCGCCGTGCTCGTCTGCCTGGTGGTCCTGGTCACGTACCTCGGCACGCGATCCGATCCGGAGGCCGGCGACGAGCAGGCAGGTCGCCCGGACGGCGTACACGCCGGAGCCGTCGCCCGTTCCACCCGCCTCCCGGGTGCCGAGGGGCGCACCACCGAGACCGGGCCGGCGACGCCCGGCCTGCGCCCCCGGCAGCGTCCACCGTCGCCCGACCCGACGCCGTCGGTCAGTGCGTCGGTCCCGCCGGCGCCACCACCGGCAGCGGGATCGACGCTGTCGGTGAGCCAGGGTGAGATACCCGCCGAGGTCAACCTCACCGCCGTGGGCACCCGGGACTGGATGCACTGGGGGCTGAGCGGCGGCAAATCGACGGTCCGCAAGCGCGCCGGTTCCGGGGAGATCATCGACGGGGGCGGCGCAGGCACCCGGGTCGGCTGGGACGGCAACCAGGAAACCGTCCGCTGGTCCGACGGCACGCCGGAGCGGTCGGTGAGCGGCAGCGCGAACGGCGTCTACACCTGCGGGGCCGGCAACGGGTTCAGCCTCGCCGTCGCCGGCAGCGGCGAGCCACGCACGGTCCAGCTCTATGCCGGGACCTGGATGGCCCGCGGCCGGTTGGACGCGCGGTTGTCCACCGGTGGGCCGACCAGCACCGTGCGGCTGGAGGACCCGTACACCAGCCGAAGCGCCCAGTTCACGATCCGGTTCCGGCTGCCGAAGGGCGCCCGGCTGGTGCTGACCTGGACCGTCGAGAAGGTCTTCACGGAGCACTGCGGCAACGTCGGCCTCCAGGCCGTGGCGGTGCGCTGACCGGCCGCCGTCAGCACGGCGTTCGCCCTGCCGACGGCGGCTGGCGGCAGTAGCCTGGGCGCGAGTGCCACCGATCCGTAGGGAGCGCCGATGACGGCCAGCGAGCAGGTGGTGGACAGCCCTCAGGGCTGGGTCGCCGAGCACATCCAGCGGTACGTCGAGACCGGCGGCGCCGAGGGGCACGAGTGGCGGCCAGGCGTCTACACGCTGCTGCTGACCACCCGGGGTCGGCACAGCGGCAAGCTGCGGCGCACCGCGTTGATCTACGGCCGGGACGGTGACGGCTACCTGGTGGTCGGGTCGCAGGGCGGTGCCCCGAAGCACCCGGCCTGGTTCCTCAACCTGCTGGCGGAGCCGCAGGTCGAGGTGCAGGTCGGTGGGGAGACGTTCACCGCGCGGGCCCGCACCGCGACGGCGGAGGAGAAGCCGCGGATGTGGTCCACGATGGCGGCCATCTGGCCGGCGTACGACGACTACCAGGCCAAGACCGACCGGGAGATCCCGGTGGTGGTGTTGGAACGGGTCTGACCTGGCGTCTGTTGTCGCGCTCAAACCGCGGGACAGTTTGTCCGTCGGGCGGGGTCGAGGGGGACGTAACTTTCTGCTGTCCTCGTCCGACCATCCAGTGTGGAGGCAGCGCAGATGAGCGCCAGTACCGCCCACCGCGTCCGTCCTGCCGCCTCGTCAGGCGCCGGTGAAGCGTCCGGAGAGGTGCTCCGCGACATCCCCCTGCCGCCATACGTGACGGGCGAGGACGCCCAGTTCGCGGTGCGGGCTGTGGTGGTGCACGCGCCCCGGCGGTGGTCCGGCGGGATGGTCTGCCGCAACGACGCCAGCCCGCACCCGTGCCGGCTGCACCGCTGGGGCACCCGGGTGCTGTCACTGGGCGGCCTGCGGGCCGCCGAGATCGCCGCGCTCATCGAGCGCGGCGATCCGACGGCGGTGATCCCCGTACCGGACCGTCCAGCCTGACCGGCGGCTGGGGTACGCGCCGCGCCCCCCCGGCGGCCGGTCAGCAGGTGATCGGCTTGACCCAGGAGCACTCCACACCCTCCGGGGTCCGGGGCGTCTCCGGCACCGACGGCACTGCCATCCGCGCCGCGGTCGAGCCGTCCTCGCGGTACCCGGCCAGCGCCACGGCGATCTGATCCTCCAGCGCCTTGACCGACGCCGTCAGGTAGTTGTTCAGCAGGATGGAGAACGCCAACAGCCGGCCGTCCGCGCTGGTGACGTAGCCGGACAGGCCGGAGACTCCGGTCAGGCTGCCGGTCTTGGCGTGCACGTTGCCCGCGGCCGGGGTGCCGGCCATTCGGCTGCGCAGTGTGCCGCCGACGAACCGCTCGGGTTGCCCGGCGATCGGCAGCGCCGCGTACCAGGTGGCGAACCAGGGTTCGGCCCGGACAGCGGCCAACAGGTCGACGAACTCCGTCGCCGGCACCAGGTTGCGCCGGGACAGGCCCGATCCGTCGCGCTGGCGCAGCTTGCCGGTGTCCATCCCGGTGTCGGCGACGTACTCGCTGATCGCGGTGAGCCCCGCCGACCAGGTGCCCGAACCGGAGAGCACCCTGCCGATCTCCTTGGTCAACACCTCGGCGTGCCCATTGTTGGAGAGCTTGAGGAACGGCGTCATCAGCTCGCCCAGGGTCATCGAGTCGTGCCGGGCCACCGGGTGGGCCGCCTCGGGGGTGGGCTGGCCGAGAACGGTCCGGCCGAGCACCCGGACGCCGTGCCGGTGCAGCGCCGCCCGGAACACGTCGGCCGCGTAGCCGCTGGGCTCCCAGACGGTCACCCAGTCGCTGGCCGGCGCATCGCCGACCGCGATCTGTCCGCTCACCACGATGGTGTTGCCGCCGTGCTCGCGCTCGATCGAGATCGAGGTCTCGCCGTCGGCGACCGTCTCGGCCCGGTTGTCGATTCGGACGTAATCGGTGGGCGGGGTGGTGCTGACCACGGGCGGGGCGCCGGCCCGGCCGGCCGGGGCGGCGTGCACGATCACGGTGCCCGCGTCGTAGTCGGTGTCGGGCGCGACCGTCAGCGCGGAGATCTGGGCGGCGTAGTAGTAGGGCTCGTCGTCCCAGGTCCAGTCGGGGCCGAGTCGGGTGCGGTCGTAGCGGGAGTCGTCGGCGATCAGGGTGCCGGTCACCACCCGGACGCCGTCGGCGGCGACCTGCGCGGCGAGTGCGTCGTAGTCGGCCGCGAGCATGGTCGGGTCGCCCCCGCCGCGTAGGTACAGGTTGCCGGAGAGCAGCCCGCCGCGACGCTTGCCGGTGGTCCGTACGTCGGTGGTGAAGCGGTGCCCCGGGCCGAGCAGTTCCAGGGCGGCGGTCGAGGTCAGCAGCTTGGTGTTGGAGGCCGGGATCAGCCGACGGTCCCCGTTGCGGTCGTAGAGGGTCTGTCCCGTGCTGGTGTCGACCACCACCACCGAGGCCTGCGCGCCGGTGAGCCGGGTGTCGGCGAGGATCGTGTCGATGGTGGCGTTCAGTCGGGTCGTCGCGGGGGTGGGCGACTCGGCGGTGGCGCCGGGCGCTCCGGCGGTGGCCGCGGTGGCGACCAGCGCGAGCAGCGCGAGGGCCCTGGGAAAGTGACGACGATGCATGCGCTGATGCTGCCACGAAGGTATTCGCCGGAGAAGAGTCTCAGACGAAGGTTATTGCCAGTCGTGCTAGGTCGGCCGGCCGACCGACTTGTCGTGCCCGCCCCAGTAGTGCCGCTGCGCCCCCATGATCAGCGGTGCCACCAGCGCGGCGAGTGCCCCGCCGAGCAGGGGGAAGACGATGAACACCCAGAGCTGCCGCAGGGCCACGCCGCCCTCGAAGACCGCCGGGCCGAAGGCGCGGGCCGGGTTGACCGCGGCACCGGTCAGTGTCAAGCCGACCAGCTGGGTCGCGGCCAGGGCCAGTCCGATGGCGACCCCGGCGGTACCCGGATTCTCGCTACGACTGGTCACCACCAGGACGACCAGCACGAAGAGGAAGGTCAGTACGACCTCCAGCACGGCCGCGCCGCCCCGGTTGATGTGCGCGCCGTACCCGTTCGAGCCCAGCGCCCCGGACTGGTCCGCCACGTCACCCCAGCGGGTCAGTGCCCACAGCACGAAGGCGGCCACGGTCGCGCCGGCGAACTGCGCGATCCAGTAGGCCACCGCGCCGATCGCCGAGATCTTTCCGGAGAGCAGCACGCCGAGCGTCACCGCTGGGTTGACGTGACTGCCGGAGAGCGGGCCGATGGTGTAAACCAGGGCGAGCATGACGAACCCGAAGGCCAGCGCGACCACCACCACGCCGCCCTGGACCCGCGCGGCGACGGCGCTGCCCACCCCGAAGAAGACCAGCAGCAGGGTGCCGAGGAACTCGGCGGCGGCGCGGCGGGCATCTTCCATTCGTCCAGCCTAGGGATAATTTAGGCGCCTTCGTGTCGGATCGGTGGTCTGTGATCGGCGCGACGGCCGGCGGCGGGCACAGCGGCGGTACCCGCGGTGTTGCACCCGACGTGGACACCCACTTCGCCGACGTCGTGGTGATCGGTGCCGGCCAGGCCGGCCTGAGCGCTGGCTACCACCTGCGCCGTACGGGCTTCGCCCCGGGCAGCGGCTTTGTCATCCTCGACGGCGACGACGGCCCTGGCGGAGCCTGGCAGCATCGCTGGCCGACTCTGCGGATGGACCGGGTGCACGGCATCCACGACCTGCCCGGGCTGCCCTTCCCGCCCGCCGACCCGCTAGGGCCGGCGGCCGAGCAGGTCAGCGCCTACTTCGCCGAGTACGAGAAGGCCTTCGACCTGCCGGTCCAGCGGCCGGTGCGGGTCCGCGCGGTGCACTCCCGCCCGGACGGCCGGCTGGACGTACACACCGACGGCGACCAGTGGACGACGAGGGCCCTCATCAACGCGACCGGTACCTGGACCCGGCCGTTCTGGCCGCACTACCCGGGCCGGTCGTCGTTCCGGGGCCGGCAGCTGCACACCGCCGACTACCAGGGTCCGGCCGAGTTCGCCGGCCGGCGGGTGGTGGTGGTCGGCGGCGGCACCTCGGCGGTGCAACTGCTCGCCGAGGTCTCCACCGTCGCGGCCGCCACCACCTGGGTGACCCGTCGGCCGCCGGAGTTCCGGGACGAGGAGTTCGGCACCGAGCTGGGCCGGGCCGCGGTGGCCCGGGTGGACGTGGCGGTGCGCGCCGGGCGCCCGCCGGGCAGCGTGGTGGGCGTGACCGGGCTGCCGGTCACCCCGGAGATACGCCGGCTGCGCGAGCGCGGTGTGCTCGACCGGCTACCCGTCTTCGACCGGATCACGCCCGACGGGGTGGCCTGGGCCGACGGGCGGTTCGTGCCGGCGGACGTGATCCTCTGGTGCACCGGCTTCCGGGCCGCGCTCGACCACCTCGCCCCACTGGGGCTGCGCGGGCCGGGCGGCGGTATCACCATGGACGGCACCCGGGTGGCCGCCGACGAGCGGATCCACCTGGTCGGGTACGGCCCGTCGGCGAGCACGATCGGGGCCAACCGCGCCGGCCGCGCGGCGGTCAACGAGATTCGTGCGTGGCTCGCCCCGGTCGCCGCTCTCGACTGATCCGGCTCTATTTGACGGATCGCCCGGCAGCGGGCAACGTAGGTGATGACGGGGCCCGTCAGCTGCCCCGACGCGATGCGACGGCGACGACGTTCGCCCCTTCTGTCGCCTCCCACGTGTGCTCGTACGCGGACCGACTGTCCGGTCTGCGCGGTAACCGACCGCGAGCCGAGAATCCACGAGGAGTTCCGCCAATGCTCACCATGACCGACAACGCCGTGCTCGTCATCCGTGACCTCGCCAACCAACAGGACGTGGCCGAGGACGGTGGGGTGCGGATCGCCGCCGACACCGAGGCCGGATCGCTCACCGTGGAACTGGTGCCCGAGCCGGCGCAGGGCGACCGCGTGGTCGACAACCAGGGCGCCCGGATCTTCCTCGACGAGGACGCCGCCGAACTGCTCGGCGACGCCTCGGTGGACGCCACCGTCGACGACGAGGGCATCATCCAGTTCGGCTTCACCGAGAAGTAGCAGCCCGGCTCAACCGGCGCGGCGGGTCTCGCCGCCGCGCGGCTGTCGCAGCGATCGCCCGCGCTGCGGCGGGTCCGGCCTGGGCTGCGAACCCGGGGCGCTGCCGCCGGCCGGGCGCAACAGCGCGGTCAGCACGTGCGCCAGGTGGTGCGACGTGCTCCATGCCGCCCAGTTGGCGGCCGAGCCGGCACCGGCACCCCGTCGAGCCCGGCGCAGCAGCTCGTGGTCGCCCCAGGAGAAGGCCGCGCCGGTGCTCGGCCAGTGCGGCGCCGACACGAGCGTGCGACACAGGTCGGCGAACCGGTCGTCGCCCCGCCCGCCCCGCCGGGACCAGCGGTAGACCCACCAGCTCCCGTCGGCGGTGTAGCGCACGGTGGGCAGCCGGTCTCCGGGGTCACCCGATCCCGGCAGGGCCGGGCCGACGCCGTAGTCGCCGTAGCCGACCCCGGCGTCGGTCAGCCGCTGCCAGAGCTGCCAGTCCCAGCGGTCGAGCCGGACCGGCTCGTCGGTGGGCAGCCGGGACAGCGTCGGCGGCATTCCGCCCGCCGCCACCGTCACCGACCGCCAGGAGTGCCGGCGGGCCCAGTCCAGCAGCCGGCGTACCCGCGGCTCGGCCAGCCGCACGTCCGCCGGGCAGCACACGTCTCCGGCGTCGACCAGCAGGTCGCACTCCTCTGGCACCAGCCCGGTGAGCCGCCAGATCCGCTCGACGGCGGTGGTGCTCGCGGCCGGCCCGGCCCGGTCCTGACCGGCACGCAGCCGGACCAGCGCCCGCCGGGCGTACGTCCGCGCCGCCGCGCCGTGCGCGACCAGCCGCCGGTCGCTCTCGGCGAGCCCGACCACCGGCACCAGCGGTACGCCCCAGCGGGCCAGTTCCGTGTCGGGGCTGTCCGGGAGGCCGGTGACGTCGACGGCCGTCAGCAGTCCGGCCGGCATCCGGTGGAGAACGTCCATCGTGGACCGATCGACCGTGCCGACCTCCAGGATCGGGGCGAGCAGTGGGGCGGCCGCGGGGTCGAGGTGGCTCAACGCTTCCAGCTCGCCGCGCCGGCTGGCGAGGATGGGGCGGTAGACAGGTTCCGCCGCCCGGCCTCCGTGGGCGGGCACCATACGTCAAATCTAGCCAGGCATGCGCATATGTCACAGGCCGTCCAATCCAAAATCGGCTGCTCGGCTGTCGGCTCGGCGACTACGCTCGCCGGATGCTCACGCCGGCCCACCGCTACCGATCCGACGACGAGGACAGCGGGCGCTGGACGGGTTTCCCGTTCCGGGACGGCGACATCGTGATCAGCACCCGGTCCAAGAGCGGCACCACCTGGATGCAGATGATCTGTGCCCTGCTGGTGCTGGGCACCCCGGAGCTGCCGGCGCCGTTGACCCAGCTGTCACCGTGGCTGGACTGGCTGGTCGAGCCGAAGGACGAGGTGTACCGCCGGTTGGCCGCCCAGCCGCACCGACGGTTCATCAAGACTCACACCCCGCTGGACGGTGTGCCGCTCGACCCCCGGGTGCACTACGTGGTGGTGGCCCGGCACCCGCTGGACATGGCGGTGTCCCTCTACCACCAGGCCGGCAACCTGGACCGGGTGCGGCTGGCCGAGCTGACCGGTCAACCTGCGCCTGCCGGACCGCCGCTGGCGCGTCTGCCGGTATGGCAGTGGCTGCCGAGCTGGGTCGACCGGGAGGCCGACCCGCGCACCGAGCTGGATTCACTGGCCGGGGTGCTGTGGCACCTGAGCGACGCCTGGGCCCGTCGGCACGAGCCGAACGTCGAGCTGGTGCACTACGACGACCTGCGGGCCGATCTGGGCGGCCAGGTGCGTCGCCTCGCGGACCGGTGGGGCCTCACGGTGCCTGCCGAGCGCTGGCCCGAGCTGGTCGAGGCGGCTACCTTCGGCCGGATGCGGGAGCGCGCCGACCAGCTCGCCCCGGACACGCTCGGCGTGCTGCGCGACCGCCGGGCCTTCTTCCGCCAAGGTGGCTCGGGGCAGGGGCGGGACCTGCTGGATCCGGCCGGGCAGGCGCGCTACCGGGCGCGAACGGCCGCCCTCGCGCCGCCGGACCTGCTCGCCTGGCTGCACCGCGACGGCTGACCAGCCGGCCGGGGTGCACAGACGAGCGCACGGCGCCGCTTCGACCGTGGTCGGAACGTCGCCGCGCTCTGGCCGTCTCCCACCACCGCAGCCGTTCGGCGGTACGTCGGCGGGGACCTGGCTCGACCGGCCGCGTGCACCGGTCAACCTGTCGATCCCCGGTCGGGGCAGATCCAAACCTGCCCAGCGTGGGGAATTCCACCATCTGCGCGTCCCGGCGTGGCGCGCCCCTGAACCGGGTATGAGCGCGACATGGAGCATTTCACGATCGCAACCGTCGCCGAGAAGAGTCCGGACTTCCGCCGAGTGCTGTGGACCGGGGAGCACACCCAGTTGGTCGTCATGACCATTCCGCCGGGTGGAGAGATCGGCGAGGAGGTGCACGAGGGCATCGACCAGATCCTGACCTTTGTCAGCGGCGCCGGCGAGGCGCGGGTGGCCGGCGAGAAGCGGGAGGTCGTCGCGGGCGACCTTGTCGTGGTGCCGTCGGGCACGAAGCACAACTTCGTCAATACCGGCCCCAACCCGCTGGTGCTGTACACCGTCTACGGCCCGCCGGAGCACGCCGACCAGGCCGTGCACCGGACCAAGGAGGAGGCCGACAAGGCCGAGGAGGCCGGCGAGGACGAGCCGCCGACCGGCTGACGGAGCCGCTGGCGGCGGTCTGATCCGGGCCGATCCGGGTACCCGCGGCGGGTGGAGCAGCAGCCGGCGATCTCCGACTACGGGTTCCTCTCGGACTCCCGCTCCGGCGCGCTGGTCGGCAGGGACGGTTCGATCGACTGGTGGTGTCCGGACCGGTTCGACGGCCCGTCCGTGTTCGGGCGGTTGCTCGACCCGCGCGCCGGGCACTTCCGGTTGGCGCCGGTTGGCGCCGGCCGGCCCGGGTACCGGGTGGAGCGCGCGTACCGGCCGGACACGCTGGTGCTGCGCACGGTGCACCACACACCGCACGGCAGCGTGGCCGTCACCGACGCGCTCGCCGCCGAGATGGGTGCCCGCGCGCACGAACTGGGCAAGAACTCGCCGGCCGTGCTGATCCGGGTGGTCGAGGGGCTGTCCGGTCGGGTCCGGATGGCGTTGGACTTCGCGCCCCGGCCCGAGTACGGGCTGCTCACCCCGTACCTGCACAACCAGCCGGACGGCGGGGTGCTGGCCGGCGCCGGTCCGGTGGTGCTGGTGCTGCACGCGGGTGACCTGCCGCTGCGCGCCAGCCGGGACCGGGTGACCCACGAGTTCGAGGTCTCCGCCGGCCAGGTGGTCGGGTTGGACGTGGCGTTCGGCGAGACGTACGGCGCCCAGCCGGCTCGGCTGGACCCGGTGGCCGCGCTCGCCGAGACGACGCAGGCGTGGGAGGCGTACCGGGATGCGCACGGGTACGACGGCCGGTACCGGGATCTGGTCCGGCACAGCGCGACCGTGTTGACCGGCCTCACGTACGCCCGCAGTGGCGCGGTCGCCGCGGCGTTGACCACGTCGCTGCCGGAGCGGCTCGGCGGCGACCGCAACTACGACTACCGGTACTCCTGGCTGCGCGACTTCTCGATGACCTTGCGCGCCCTCTGGGTGGCGGCCTGCCCTACCGAGGCGGCCCGGCTGTTCGCCTGGGTGTCGCGCTCGATCGGCCGGGTCGGCGACGAGCCGGTGCCGGTGCTGTTCGGGCTGCGGGGGGAGCGGGACCTCAGCGAGCACGAGTGCACGCACCTGCGCGGCCACGTCGGCAGCGCGCCGGTCCGGATCGGCAACGACGCCTGGCGGCAGCGGCAGCTCGACGTGCCGGGGGAGGTGATGTCGGCGGTCTGGCGGCTGCGCGACTATCTCGGCACGACGTTCGACGGGGAGTTGCGGGAGATGGTGCTCGGCCTGACCGAGCAGGTGGCGAGCACCTGGCACCTGCCCGACCGGGGCATGTGGGAGACCCGGGACCGGGAACGGCACTACCTCTCCTCGAAGGTGCTCTGCTGGCTGACGATGGACCGGGCGGTGCGGCTCGCCGACCGGCTCGGCGAGCGGGCTGATCCACGTCGTTGGGCCGCGGTCCGCGACGAGATCCGCGGTGAGGTGCTCCGTCAGGGCTGGAACGACCGGTTGGGTGCGTTCACCGGGGCGTTCGGCTCGGCCGAGATGGACGCCTCGGCACTCTTCCTGCCGGTGGCGCACTTCCTGCCGGCCACCGACCCCCAGATGCGCTCCACCATCGCTGTGGTGGAGCGGGAACTCGGCACCGAGAACGGGCTGGTCCGGCGCTGGACGGACGACCCCGCGGGCTTCCTGCTCTGCTCGTTCTGGCTGGTGGAGTGCCTGGTGATGGCCGGCGAGCGGCGACGGGCCGAGGAGTTGTTCGAGCAGGTGGTGGAGCACGCGAACGATGTGGGTCTGTTCAGCGAGCAGATCGACCTGGTCACCGGTGCGCAGCTCGGCAACACCCCGCAGGCGCTGTCGCACATCGGCCTGATCAACGCGGCCTGGCGGCTGACCGAGCCGGACAGCTACTGACCGGGGTATGCCGGCGGGATCGACCGCGACGTGCCGCGTTGCCGTGCGGTGAATCCTGCAACAGACCTGCAAGCGCCAGGCATTGACGCTGATGCGTACGCGGTCCTAGCCTCGAAGAGACGGGAAAGCCCTTTCCCCAGGGTTTTGATCCCGCTTCACCCCGCTCCGGAAACCGGGCATCCGACGGGGCGCACCGATCCCAGGTCGTGGCATCACGCGGTGCCGACACGTCCTCGCCCGGACGGCCGGGGGATCGCCACCACATGCGTCAAGGAGGACAACTGTGCAGAAGAGACGACTCCCCGGCCGACGACCACTGCTGCTCGCGGTGGGCGCCGGCGCGACCGCGGCAGCCCTCGCGGCCGGCATGACCTCGGCCTTCGCGGCCACCGTCTTCACCGACGACTTCAACGACGGCAACGCCTCCGGCTGGTCCAAGTCCGGCGGCACCTGGGCCGTCGACGGCTCGGGCGTGTTCAACCAGTCCAACGCCGGCAGCGAACTGGCCCGGCAGTTCGCTGGCCAGACCAGCTGGACCGACTACGCCGTGCAGGCCCGGGTCAGGCCGGTGAGCTTCGGCTCGTCCACTGCCCTGGTCGGGCTGGCCGCACGGTCCACCAGCAGCACCAAGATGTACCGGCTGGCCCTGCTCGGCTCCGGTCGGGCCGAACTCCAGGCCGTCAACGGCAGTGCCATCACCGCGATCGGCTCCGCGTCGCTCGGCATCGGCACCGGCACCTGGTACACCCTGCGCATCGAGACCAGCGGCAGCACCATCCGGGGCTTCGTCAACGGCACCCAGATCGCCGCCGGCAGCAACAGTCTGGCCGGCGCCGGCCGGATCGGCCTGGTCACCGCGTACGCCAGTGGCAGCTTCGACGACGTGGCGGTCGACTCGGCCGGTGGCGGCACTCCGACCACCCCGCCGCCGAGCACCCCGCCGGGCCCGACCACCCCACCGCCGGCAGGCTGGCCGACGCCCACCGGCAGCCAGAAGGTGGACGCCACGATCCCGGTCTCCGGCACCTTCGACGGCGGGCTCAAGCGCTACTACGGCATCGGCGACGGCGGGCAGAGCGAGAGCCAGGACCCGATGTTCGAGCTGGCCGCCGGAGCCACCCTGCGCAACGTGATCATCGGTGCGCCAGCCGGTGACGGCGTGCACTGCGAGGGCAACTGCACCCTGATCAACGTCTGGTGGGAGGACGTGGGCGAGGACGCCGCCACCTTCCGCGGCGGCACCACGTACACCGTCGACGGAGGCGGCGCCCGGTCCGCCAGCGACAAGGTCTTCCAGCACAACGGCTCGGGCACCGTCTACATCAAGAACTTCCGGGTGGAGAACGCCGGGAAGCTCTACCGGGCCTGCGGCAACTGCTCCACCTCGTACCAGCGGCACGTGGTGATCGACAACGTGGTCGTCCGGGACACCGACGCGATCGCCGGCATCAACACCAACTGGGGCGACACCGCCCGGTTCAGCCGGATCACGATCGTCGACGACCCGGACCGGGACACCTCGATCTGCGTCAAGTACCGCGGCGTGCCGAAGGGCGACGAGCCGACCGAGATCGGCGAGGGCGCCGACGGTGTCAACTGCCTCTACGCACCGTCCGACATCACCTACCAGTAGGCCGGCCAGAGGGCACCCCGCGGACCGCGCGGTCCGCGGGGCACCCGCCGGTCTCAGGCCAGCACGGGTACGCCGGAGACGTCGACCGTCTCCGGATACTTCAGCCCGGCGCCGGTGTTGAGCACCACGACCCGCTCACCGGCCCGGATCCACCCGCCGGCGCGCAGTTGCCGCGCCGCGGTCAGGCAGGCCGCGCCCTCCGGGCAGAGCAGCAGCCCCTCCCGGGTGGCGAAGTCCCGCAGGTCTGCCAGGATGTCCGCGTCGTCGACGGCGACCGCGGTGCCGGCGGACGCCCGCAACGCGGCCAGGATCAGCTCGTCGCCCAGGGGCGCCGGCACGGTGATGCCGAACGCCACGGTGTGCGCGTCGGCCCACGGCTCGGCCCGCTCGTCGCCGGCGGCGAAGGCCCGCACGATCGGCGCGCAACCGCTCGACTGCACGGCCACCAGCCGGGGCAGCTTGTCGCCGATCCAACCCAGCTCGCGCATCTCGTGCAGCGCCTTGTGGATGCCGATCAGACCGACCCCGCCGCCCGTCGGGTAGATGATCACGTCGGGCGCCTGCCAGCCGAGCTGCTCGACGATCTCGTACCCCATCGTCTTCTTGCCCTCCAGCCGGTAGGGCTCGCGCAGCGTGCCGGCGTCGAAGATCGTGCCAGCGGACTCCGCGATCAGCTCGGCCACCCGCCGGCCGGCGTCGCTGATCAGCCCGTCGACGAGGCGCAGGTCGGCCCCGGCGGCAACGCACTCGTTCCGGCAGATGGTCGGCGCCGCCAGCGGCATGACGATCGTGGCACCCATCCCGGCCCGCGCCGCGTACGTCGCCCAGGCCGATCCGGCGTTGCCGTTGGTGGGCATCGCGATGCGCTCGACGCCCAGTTCGCGCGCTCGGCTCACGCCGACCGCCGCGCCACGCGCCTTGAACGAGCCGGTCGGGATCAACCCCTCGTCCTTGACCATCAGGTCCGTGATGCCGATCTCGGCGCCGTACGCGGGCGCGCGCAGCAGCGGCGTCCAGCCCTCGCCGAGTGTGGTGATGTGCCGCGGGTCGGCGACCGGCAGCAGCTCCCGGTAACGCCACAGGTCGGCCGGGCGCAGCGGGAAGCGCTCCGGGGTGACCGCCTTCGCCACCGCCGGCAGGTCGTAGCGGGCCAGCAGTGGGGAGCCGCACTCGCAGAGGTTCTGCAACCGGTCGGCGGCGTACTCCCGGCCGCAGCGCGGGCAGTCCAGGTGGGTCAGGTACACGTCGCTCCTCGCCGTCAGACCGCGTCGATGCTCAGCCAGCGTCGGCTGCCCCGGCCCGGCTCGTAGACCGAGTCCAGCCGCTTGGCGATCACGCCGGGCAGGCCTTGCTCCCGCCCGGTGCGCAGCGCCTCGTCGCCGGCGCCCGGAAACCACGGCGGAGTCTGCCAGTGCGTACCGGTCAATGCCAGCCCATCGAGCAGCTCCCGGCGTTGCGCGTACGGCACGTCGACGCTGCTCACGCCCTCCAACCACAGCAGGTCGACGAGCAGGTACTGGGCGCCCGCCGGAACCCGACCGCTGCTGGCCGGACGGGCCGGGCGGACCCGGCCGGCGCCGTCGATGCGGACCAGTACCCCGTCCAGCACCGCCTCCGTCGGCGCCAGCGCCTCGGCCAGCGCGCGCAACCACGGGTACCCGGCGGTGATCTCCTCGTCGGTCTCGGAGAGCAGCCGGAGCCGGCCGCCGGAGACGTACGCCATCGCCCGGACCCCGTCCCAGCGCAGCTCGTACCCCCACGCGGCGCTGTCCCGGGGGAGCCCGGCGGCGGGCGTGGGGTGCATCGGGCGGACCAGTTCGGGCATCGGCGTCCAGCCGGGCGGAGCCGGGTCGGTGCGCCGAACCATCCAGTCCCGCCCGCCGGTCGCGAAGAGCGCGTAGCGGCCGGCGGTCCGCTCACCGGAGAGCGTCACGATCACCTCGTCGTCGCGCCACCTCTCGCAGTGGTAGGTGCCCCGGTCGTGGATGACCATCTGGCCACCGCCGTACTCGCCGGCGGGGATCTCACCGGAGAAGTCGAGGTACTCCATCGGGTGGTCCTCGGTGTGTACGGCGAGGTGGTTGCGGCCCGGGTCGCGGGGCAGGCCGCGCGGCACCGCCCAGGAGGCCAGCACTCCCTCGTGCTCCAGCCGCAGGTCCCAGTGCAGGCTGCGGGCGTGGTGCTGCTGGATGACGAAGCGGGCGTTGCCGTCGTCGGGGCCGGCCGCAGTCGGGCTCCGCTCCGGCACCGGCTCGGGCGTGCGGGCCGCGTCCCGTCGGCGCCGGTACTCCTCCAGCCGGTCCGTCACACCCGCATTCTCCGGCAAACCGGACCGTTGCGCTGGACACCGGAGTGTCCGGTTCGCTCGCCGGCCGGGTCCGCGGCGGGGTAGAACGGTCCTCATGGACCACACCGACCAGCCCACCGTCCTGCTCCCCGGTGAAGTGCGGATGCCCCTGCTCGGGTTCGGCACCTGGAAGGCCACCGGCCAGGCCGGCTACGACGCGGTGCTGGCCGCGCTCGACACCGGCTACCGGCACCTCGACACCGCCACCATGTACGGCAACGAGCGGGAGGTCGGCCGGGCGGTGAAGGAGAGCGGGCTGCGCCGGGAGGACGTCTTCATCACCACCAAGGTTCCGCCGAACCGGGTGGGCCGGGAGCGGGAGACGCTGGAGGCCAGTCTGGAGGCGCTCGGCGTCGACCAGGTGGACCTCTGGTTGATCCACTGGCCGCCGTCGCCCACCGACAGCATCCCGATGTGGCGGGAGCTGTTGGCCGCCCGGGACGAGAACCTGACCCGGTCGGTCGGGGTCAGCAACTACAGCACCCCGGAGATCGACGAGCTGATCCAGGCGACCGAGGAGAACCCGGCGGTCAACCAGATCCGGTGGAGCCCGGCGCTGTACGACCGGCAGCGGCACGCCGAGCACCGGGACCGGGGCGTGGTGCTGGAGGGGTACAGCCCGTTCAAGACCAGCGACCTCAGCCACCCCGTGCTGACCAGGATCGCCGGTGCGCACGGCGTCTCGCCCGCGCAGGTGGTGCTGCGCTGGCACATCGACCACGAGATCGTGGTGATCCCGAAGTCGGTGACCCCGGAGCGGATCACCGCCAACTTCGACGTCTTCCACTTCTCGTTGACCGCGGAGGAGATGCGCGACATCAATGCGCTCGGCGGCGCCTGACGGCGCTCCCGCTGCCAAATTCCTTCAGTGACCGGCTCGTTGATGAAGGGTATCGACATCGACGCTCGTGACGGTATAGCGTGCCCGTCATCACGTTCGTCGATGTGTTTGAACCCGTCGTCGCTGGAGGATTTTCATGGCCCGGTCACCATCCATTCGTCTGCGCCGCCGCGGGATGCTCGGCATCCCCGCCCTGGTGGCCGTCGCGCTGACCACCGTCGCTCGGCCCACCCCGGCGAGCGCCGCGCCGAAGGTCGAGTGCCTGGCTGACCTTCTCGGAGCGTCCTGATGGCCACGATTCCCTGGCTCGTGGACGTGCTGCGCGCCGCCGGGGTCCAGGTCGTCGTCGAAGGTGACTGGCTCAACCGGATGCGGCCGGGATCCTTCGACCCGATCGGGGTGCTCTGGCACCACACCGCCGCGACCTCCAGCGCCAGCAACCCGCACCCGGCGCTCAACATCTGCATCAACGGCCGGTCGGATCTGGCCGGCCCGCTCTGCCAGGCGCTCGTCGACTACAACGGGGTCTTCCACGTCATCTCGGCCGGCCGGTGCAACCACGCCGGGGCCAGCGGCGGCAGTGGGCCGATCCCGGCCGGAGACGGCAACACCCTGATGATCGGGTGGGAGATCGACTACAACGGCGTCAACCAGCAGATGACCTCCGCGCAGTACAACGCGTCGATCGCCGCCACCGCCGCCGTGCTCACCCGGCTGGGCAGGGACAGCAGCTACGCCCGGGGGCACCGGGAGACCAGCACCAGCGGCAAGATCGACCCGTCCTTCATCGACCTGAACGTGATGCGCGCCGACGTGGCGGCGAAGATGTCCGGCGGCAACCCCCCGGCGTGGTCCTCCATCGTGGACAACACCACCGCTGGCCGGTTCACCGCCAGCGCCAACTGGGGCGTATCGACGTACTCCGCGCAGCGGTACGGCGCCGACTACCGGTACGCGGAACCCGTCGCGTCCAGCGACGCCGCGTGGTACAAGTTCAACGTCCCGGCCACCGCCAACTACCGTGTCGACGCCTGGTGGCCGGCGACCTCCGGCTACAACAGCGCCACCCCGTACATCGTCGCCACCAGCACCGGCAACCGGACGATCATCGTCGACCAACGGGCCACCGGCGGGCAGTGGCGGTCCCTCGGCACGTTCACGCTTCCGGCCGGGGACGCCAACCGGGTGGCGGTGAGCCGGTGGAGCAGCGCCGCCGGCCTGGTCATCGCCGACGCCGTCCGGCTCACCCGGGTCTGACCCCGTCGTGGTGCGACGATGTGCGGTGAACCTGAACGACCTCGGCCCCGAGACGCAGCTACGGCTGATTGATCGCATGCTGGCTCTGATCGGGGAGTTCTCCGAAGCTGGTGAAGTCTCGCGCGGGTAGGGCAAGGGAGTGCGGGTGAGCAGTGGGGGGCGTGACCGGATGGTCACGCCCCCACTGCCAGTTGGCTACCGCTCAGGAGCGGGAGCAGGTCACGCCGTTGAGGGTGAAGCTCGTCGGCGACGAGTACGCCCCGCTCAGCGTCCCCTGGTACCCGAAACTGGCCGTGCCGCCCGGCGCGAGCGTGCCGTTCCAGTTCAGGTTCCGCGCGGTCACCGTCGACCCGCTCTGGTTCACCGTGGCGTTCCAGGCGCTGGTGACCTGCTGCCCGCTCGGCAGCGCGTAACTCAGCGTCCAGCCGTTGACCGTGCTGGACCCGGTGTTGGTGATCTGGACGTCGGCCGTGAAGCCGTTGTTCCACGAGTTCGGCGTGTACTTTACCGCGCATCCGGCGCCACCCGGCGGCGGCGTGGTCGGGGGCGGGGTGGTCGGCGGCGGAGTCGTCGGGGGCGGCGTGGTGGGCGGTGGGCCGCCACCATTGACGGCGGCGGAGAACGAGGTCACCGCCAGACCGGCACCGCCCTGCCAGGGCTCGAAGCCGGCCTGGATGCTGGTCAGGTACCAGCTGTTGGTGATCGCGCCCCGGTTGCGGACGTCGGTGATGAAGTCGAGCACGCTGAAGTTCAGGCTGGTGATCGGCGACGGCGCGACGTACGAGATGACGTTGTTGCCGCCGTTGTTGCCCCGCCAGACCTCCCAGGTCCGGCCGGCCAGGGTGGTCGTGCCGACCGGTGAGCCGATGGGCTGGATCGAGCCCTGCCGGTTGAGCCAGATCATGATCTCCATCTGGTTCACCCCGTCCCGCTTGGGCGTCGGGTCCAGCCAGATGTCGTACGAGGCGTTGTAGGTCGCGCCGCTGACGTACCGGTAGTTGATGCTGCTGGTGGCGCTGCTGATCTGGCTCACCTGGATCGGCAGGTTCGTGCCGGGGGAGCAGTTGGTGTAGTGACAACCGAAGAACACCGAGGGGTACGCGGTGGGCGCGCCGTTGGTCGGGTTGCTGCCGTTCTGCGTGGTGATCTCGAAGCCGGTGTCGGTGACGTTGATGCACTGCTGGGCGGTGGTGCCCCACCGGTTGTTCTGCACCACGTACCGGCTCTGGATGACGGTCGAGCCGTACTGCTCACAGATCTGGGTGTCGGCGGAGGCGTTGCCGCCGAGGGCCACGGCGACGATCGAGCCGCCGAGCAGCAGGCCGGCGGCGACCAGGGCCCGAAGTGGACGTTTCATGACGCTCCTTGACTGCGGCGCGTGCCGGGCGCCGAAATGAGGTCGGGGCAGGTACGGGAGCGCTCCCACGCTTGATGACACATTTACATGTCTGATAGTGGTGCGCAACCGTACGCGTCAAACTGGTGAAATGTGAGGATTGCCACGCCCGCGCCGGACGGTCGCCAGCGGACGTCCAGCTAAGCGGCGGGAGTCGCCGACGAGCGACTCCGGGCGGGCCAAATGGGCCCTGGTGTGCGCCGATAGCGCCGAGTAGCGTGTTGCCTCCAACGCGTGCCGCATCCCCTCCGGAGGCGTACACCACCATGGGTGGCTCCCCCCTGCGCATCCTCGTCGTCGGCGCGGGCATTGCCGGCCTGGCCGTGGCCCGGGCGCTACGCCTGGCGGGCTTCCGGCCCGACGTCACCGACAAGCTGCCGCCGGGGGAGTCCACCGAGACCGGCCTCTACCTGCCGGGCAACGCGGCCCGCGCGCTGCACCGGCTGGACCTGCACGACCCGGTACGCCCACTCGGGCAGGTGATCCGCCGGCAGCGCTTCTTCGACGCCGCTGGCGCGCCGCTCTGCGAAGTCGACCTCGACACCCTCTGGGCCAGCGTCGGCGAGTGCCGGGCGCTGCCCCGGGCGGACCTGCACCGGGTGCTGCTCAGCGGAGCCGGCGGCGCCGTCCGGCACGGCGCCGAGGTCCGCACCCTGGACCTGCTCCCGGGCGGGGTCGGGGTCACCTTCACCGACGGCACCAGCACCGAGTACGACCTGGTCATCGGCGCCGACGGGCCGCGCTCCTCGGTCCGCGCGCTGGCCTCGCTCGGCGGGCCGCCCCGACCCGTCGGGCAGGTGGTCTACCGGGCCGTGTTGCGCGACGGTCCGCCGGTCAGCGAGTGGACCGCCCTGCTCGGTCAGCGCTCCGGGTTCCTGATGGTGCCGATCGGCGCCGGTCGGCTGCACTGCTACGCCGATGAGGCCGGCACCGAAGCGCCGGCCAACCCGCTGGCCCGGCTGCGCGAACTCTTCGCCGACTACCGCGGCCCGGTCCCCGAGGTGCTCGCGGCGCTCGACGGGGTGCACGTCGGGATCACCGACGAGGTGGAGCTGGGGCGCTGGCACCGGGGGAGGGTGCTGCTGGTTGGCGACGCCGCGCACGCCACCGCGCCGACACTGTCCCAGGGTGCGGCCATGGCGCTGGAGGACGCGGTGGTGCTGGCCGAGTCGCTGCGCGCTGCCGGCAGCGTGGAGGCGGCCCTGGTCGCGTACGAGAGTCGCCGCCGTCCGCGTACCCGCTGGGTGCGGGACCGGACCCGGGACCGCAACCGGACCAGGGACGTGCCGCCAGCGCTGCGCGACCCGCTATTGCGCGGACGGGGCGGTCGGATCTTCGGAGAGCACTACCGCTTGCTGGTCGGGCCGCTGTAGATCGTGTCCCGCCACCCCACGCGGCGCTCCGACCTGCCGGGGACTATTCTTCCTGCGGATAACGGCCCGCCGATAACCAGCGTGTGCCGAGCGGGACAACCGAGAACCGGAGGCCACTCGTGACCACCGTCGCACCCAAGCTGGTCGTGACCCGGCCCTGGCCGGTCCGGGAGCCGGTCAAGGGGTCGGCCATCGCGCGGCTGCTTCGTACTACGGACGCGAAGCAAATCGGGATCATGTACATGGTCACCGCGTTCGTGTTCTTCATGATCGGTGGCCTGATGGCCCTGGTCATGCGGGCTGAGCTGGCGCGACCCGGGATGCAGTTCCTGTCGCCCGAGCAGTACAACCAGCTCTTCACCATGCACGGCACGATCATGTTGCTGTTCTTCGCGACGCCGGTCGTGTTCGCGTTCGCCAACTACGTCGTGCCGCTGCAGATCGGTGCACCCGACGTCTCCTTCCCGCGGCTGAACAGCTTCGCCTACTGGCTGTTCCTGTTCGGCGGGACGATGGCGACCGCCGGCTTCCTCACCCCGGGCGGTGCCGCCGACTTCGGTTGGACCGCGTACACGCCGCTGAGCAGCGTCGAGCACTCGCCCGGCGTCGGCGCCAACATGTGGGTGATGGGGCTGGCCATCTCCGGCCTCGGCTCGATCCTCGGTGCGGTCAACCTGATCACGACGATCCTGACCCTGCGCGCGCCGGGCATGACCATGTTCCGGATGCCGATCTTCACCTGGAACATGCTGGTCACCAGCCTCCTGGTGATCCTGGTCTTCCCGCTGCTGGCCGCCGCGCTGTTCGCGCTCGCCGCGGACCGCCTCCTCGGCGCCCACGTGTACGACCCGGCGACCGGTGGGCCGATGCTCTGGCAGCACCTGTTCTGGTTCTTCGGGCACCCCGAGGTCTACATCATCGCGCTGCCGTTCTTCGGCATCATCAGCGAGGTCATCCCGGTCTTCTCCCGCAAGCCGATCTTCGGCTACAAGGGGCTGGTCGCCGCGACCATCGCGATCGCCGCGCTCTCGATGAGCGTCTGGGCGCACCACATGTTCGCGACCGGCCAGGTGCTGCTGCCGTTCTTCAGCTTCCTGAGCTACCTGATCGCCGTGCCCACCGGTATGAAGTTCTTCAACTGGATCGGCACCCTGTGGCGGGGGCAGATCAGCTTCGAGACGCCGATGCTGTTCGCGATCGGCTTCCTGGTCACCTTCCTCTTCGGTGGTCTCACCGGCGTGCTGCTGGCCAGCCCGCCGCTCGACTTCCACGTGCACGACTCGTACTTCGTGGTGGCGCACTTCCACTACGTGCTCTTCGGCACCATCGTGTTCGCGGTCTTCGCCGGCATCTACTTCTGGTTCCCGAAGATGTTCGGCCGGATGCTCGACGAGCGCCTGGGCAAGGTGCACTTCTGGCTCACCATGATCGGCTTCCACACCACCTTCCTGGTGCAGCACTGGCTCGGCAACGAGGGCATGCCCCGTCGGTACGCCGACTACCTGCCTAGCGATGGCTTCACCACGCTGAACATGGTCTCCACGATCGGCGCGTTCATCACCGGTATCTCCACGCTGCCGTTCATCTACAACTGCTGGAAGTCGTACAAGACCGGCCCGGTGGTCGAGGTGAACGACCCGTGGGGTTACGGCAACTCGCTGGAGTGGGCGACCAGCAGCCCGCCGCCGCTGCGCAACTTCGACCGGATGCCCCGGATCCGCTCCGAGCGCCCGGCGTTCGACATGAAGTTCCCGGAGCTGGCCGCCGGCGGCCAGAGCCTGGCCGGCCCGCCGGAGGGTGGCGCCAAGCCGCTCACCAGCGAGTCGGACGGCGGGGCCAGCTACCGCGAGGACACCGCCAGCGACATCGATCGGCACTGACGCTCAGCTCAGCAGCCGTACGACGGGCGCCGCCCCCGGGACCACCGGGAGCGGCGCCCGTCGCCATGTCCGGCCACCGTCAGACCCGCGCTCGCCTCATGCCCGGCCCGACCCGCCCGGCCCGACTGGCTTGGCGCGGCTGCCCGGCCGGCGTGGCTCGGCTCGGCGTGGCTGGCGCGGTTCGGTTCGTTCGGCTTGGCTGCCCGGCTGGCGCAGCGCGGATCGGCGCAGCGCGGTTCGGTTCGGTTCGGCTCGGTTCGGTTCCGAGTCGGCTCAGCTAGCGCAGCCGGCCGGCGGCTCAGCTCGGCCCGCGCTTCCGCCCGGCCTGGCTCGCTCGGCTTGCTTCGGTTCGGTCTGCGCTTCCGCCCGGCCCCGGGGTCGTCCGTCCCGGCTGTCCGGCCACTGTTCCAGATGAGGGTGATACCTGTGAGGCATATTTATGCCTCACAGGTATCACCCTCTTTTGTGCATGCCGCCCGGACGATCGTCGCCATCTCGACGTGGCCCCTGAGAACAGCGCCGGCTGGCCCGGCGCCGGCTGGCCCGGCGCCGGCTGGCCCGGCGCCGGCTGGCCCGGCGCCGGCCGCCCGGTGCCCGCTGCCCCGGTGTCGGCTGCCCCGGTGCCGGCCCGCTCTCAAGGCTGGCAATCGCAGCGCCAACCAGGCGGGACGGGCGCGTTGCCGCCCACCGGGGTGGGGACCCGGGACGTCAGCGGGCGACGGGGGTGACGTCGGCTTCGACGGGCGGCGCCAGGGCGGCCGTGACGGCGTTGCGGCGGCGGCGCAGCTCGATCGGGAGCACCACCAGGGTCACCAGCGTGCCCAGCGCGCCGGTCACCACGAAGCCCCAGAGCGGCGCGCTGGCGTCGATCACCGCGCCGGCGAGTGGAGCGCCGATCGCGATGCCGACGGTGACCGCCGACCCGTGGAGGCCCATCGCCTCTCCGCGTACCTCGGGCGGAGCCAGCCGGCTGACCGCGTCCGAGGCGGCCGCGATGGTCGGCGCGCAGAGCGCGCCGGCGGGGATCAATGCCAGGCAGAGCAGCCACCAGTGCG
This sequence comes from Micromonospora sp. NPDC005173, assembly GCF_040608515.1. Classification (NCBI taxonomy): domain Bacteria; kingdom Bacillati; phylum Actinomycetota; class Actinomycetes; order Micromonosporales; family Micromonosporaceae; genus Micromonospora; species Micromonospora sp. NPDC005173. The sequence goes on along the minus strand of NZ_JBEXIK010000027.1, from coordinate 34,137 downwards.
CGCCGCCCAGCCCGATCGGGATGGTGCAGAGGCCGAGCGCCGCGGTCAGGGCCAGTGGGGAGACTGAACGGTGCACGGCGCCGTAGGCGAAGCCGCCGGCCAGCGAGGCGACCGCCCAGATGGACAGAACCGCGCCGGTCCAGCCGACCTCGCCGCTCGCCCGCAGCACGGCCACCACCGCCACGTCGGTGCCGCCGAGCACCAGCGTGGCGGCGGTACTGACGGCCAGCACCGCGAGCAATCGGGGGGTCAGCCACTCGCGGCGGGGCACCCGGCGTCGCGGGCCGGTCGGCTCGCTGGCACTCCGGGTGGGCGGGTTGAGCAGCCACAGGCCGATCCCGGCGGCGACGATGCCGGCACCGACCAGGTACAGGGTCGTGCGCGCGGAGATCGCCGTGACCAGGGCCACTGCCAGCGCCGGGCCGATCATGAAGGACAGCTCCACCGACATCGAGTCCAGCGCGTACGCCGGGCGGCGCCGATCCTCCGGGACCATCGCGGCGATCGACTGGCGGACCACCGAGAAGATGGGCAGGGCGAGCGAGCCGGCCACGAAGGCGGCCGGCAGCAGCAGTGGGTACGACAGCGAGGGCGCGGTGGTCCAGAACACCGCCTCGGCGATCGCGGTGAGCACCAGGACCGGGCGCAGGCCACGCCGGTCCACCAGCCGGCCGAGCAGCGGGCCGCCGATCGCCGCGCCCACCGTGACGGCCGCACCGACCAGGCCAGCCGCCCCGTAGCCCCGGTCGAGGTCGAGCACGACGTAGAAGGTCAGCGTCACACCGGTCGCGGTGAGCGGGATGCGGGCGAGGACGGCGAGCAGCAGCAGCGACCGCAGGCCGGGCACGGCGAGCGCTGCCCGGTAAGGCTTCATGTTCACGTGGGTCCGTACCTCCGGCGACATCCTCGACCGGCGGCGGGCGGATGACCAACCAATTACCGCCTCATGCGGCCCTGATCACAGGCTGACCGTGCATGGTCACCCCGGCACCGTCCAGCGCCCGCAGCGCCACGTCGGTGGTCTCCGGAGCGACCGCGGCGGTCAGTTCGAGCAGCACGGTGGTGGCGAAGCCCTCCCGGGCGGCGTCCAGCGCGGTCGCCCGGATGCAGTGGTCGGTGGCGATGCCGACCACGTCGACCTGGTCCACGTCGTGCCGGCGCAGCCAGTCGGCCAGGCACTCGCCGTCGTCGGCGTGCCCGTCGAACCCGGAGTACGCCGCCGCGTGCTCGCCCTTGTGGAAGATCGCCTCGACCCGCCCGGTGTCCAGATCGGGGTGGAACTCCGAGCCGCTGGTGCCGACCACGCAATGCCGGGGCCAGGACTCCACGAAGTCCGGCGGATCGCCGAAGTGCGCGCCCGGGTCGATGTGGTAGTCCTTGGTGGCGACCACGTGTGCCCAGCGGTCCGGCTCGGCGGCGAGCAGCCGAGAGATGCCAACGGCCACATCCGCGCCGCCCCCGACGGCCAGCGAGCCGCCCTCGCAGAAGTCGTTTTGCACGTCCACGATGATCAGCGCATTGGCCATCGAGGTCTCCCTCCTCATGATCGGGTCTGCGGTGCCGGTCCTGGATGAACTCAGTCGGCGGGTACGACGCTGACCGGTACGGCCGGATCGCCGCCGGAGAGCTTCAGCCCCTCCCACGGGATGGAGATCAGGCATTCGCGCAGGTGTTCCCGCGACTCGTCCAGGGAGGGCAGGGCTACCGGCTCACCGTCGACCACGTACGAGTGCTGGAGCATCCGGTCGTTGGGCTGCCGGTCCGGTACGCCCTGCGGAACGATGATCTCCTCGGTGGCGGTGCCGGTCGGCTTGTGCCGGCGGACCGCCACCTTCCGGCCACCGATGGTCGCCTTGTGCTCGGAGCGCTTCACCACCGGCCGCCCCTCGACCTCGACGAGCTTGTAGACCAGCCCGGCGGTCGGCGCCCCGGAGCCGGTGACCACGGCCGTGCCTGCGCCGTACATGTCCACCGGCTCGGCGGCCAGCGAAGCGATGGCGTGCTCGTCCAGGTCGCCGGAGACGATGATCTTGGTCTCGGTGGCGCCCAGCGAGTCCAGCAGCTCCCGGCACTGCTGAGCGATTACCGCCAGGTCACCCGAGTCGATCCGTACCGCCCGCAACTCCGGCCCGGCCACCGCGATCGCGTTGCGAATGCCCTGGCTGATGTCGTACGTGTCGACCAGCAGCGTGGTGTCCTTGCCCAGCGTGGCGACCTGCGATGCGAACGCCGCCCGCTCGTCGTGGTGCAGCAGGGTGAACGCGTGCGCCGCTGTGCCCGCGGTGGGGATGCCGTAGCGCGCACCGGCGGCGAGGTTGGAGGTGAACCGGAACCCGGCCAGGTACGCCGCCCGCGCCGCGGCCACCGCGGCCTCCTCGTGCGCCCGCCGCGAACCCATCTCGATCAGCGCGCGACCCCGCGCGGCGGTCACCATGCGGGCCGCCGCGGCCGCCACCGCGCTGTCGTGGTTGAGCACGGAGAGCACCAGGGTCTCCAGCACCACGCACTCGGCGAAGCCGCCCGAGACGGTGAGGATCGGCGAATTGGGGAAGAACAGCTCACCCTCGGCGTACCCGTCGATGTCGCCTGTGAAGCGGTAGTCGGCGAGCCAGGCCGCGCCCGCCTCGTCGACCACACCGGTCCGGCTCAGGAAGTCGATCTCCGTCGGGTCGAACCGGAAGTCACGGATCAGGTCGATCAGCCGGGCCGTCCCGGCGACCACGCCGTACCGGCGGCCGGTCGGCAGCCGACGGCTGAACACCTCGAAGACGCAGCGGCGGTCGGCGGTGCCGTCCTTCAGAGCCGCACTGACCATCGTCAGCTCGTAGTGGTCGGTCAGAAGCGCGGGGCGGAGGGTGCTCACCGCCCAAGCCTAAGGTTCAGCCTGAGTCGCCGCTTTCGTGCCCCGGGATCGATCGCAGCGCAGCCCACAGCTCGGCCCGGGCGGTCACGCCGAGCTTGGTGTAGATCCGCTGGAGGTGGTTCTCCACGGTGCGGGCGGAGAGATAGAGCCGCTCGGCGATGGCCTTGCTGGTCGCGCCGTGGGCGGCGAGGCGGGCCACCTGCCACTCCCGTTCGGTCAGCACCGGCGCCCCGGCGTGCAGCGCCGGCGTGCGGATCAGCTCGCAGCGGCCGAGCAGCCCGGCCAGGCGCTCCCGGGCCTCACCGGCCGCCGGCGAGTGCTGCTGCCGCAGCCGGTGTAGCGCCTGGGCGGTGGCTTCGGCGGCGTACACGTGCAGTTCCAGCGCGGCGTAGTCGTCGGCGACCGCGAGCAGATCCGGGGCGGAGTCGGTCACTGCGGCCCGGGCATGCCGGGCCAGCAATGGCGGGAGCACCCCGTCGACCCGCTCGGAGAGCTCCGCGAGGCGCTGCGCGACGGTGCGTCGGCCGCCGTCGGAGCAGGTCGGCCCGACCGGTGCGCCGGCCTGGTCCAGCCGGACCAGGTCGTGCAGGGCGTGCACCTCGTGCCCGGCGAAGCCGTCCGCGCGCAGCCGGTCCACCAGATCGTTGAGTTGCTTTGCCGCGCCGGGCACGTCGCCCGACGCGGCGAGCACGGCGCCTCGGGCCTGCTCCAGCCACGGATAGAGCACCGCCATGCTCGGCGAGTGGGTGCGGTCGGCCTCGGCCATCGCCTCGGTTGCCTGCGCCGCGTCGCCGCGCAGGGCCGCCGCCTGGGCCCGCTCGGCCTGGGCCAGACCGGCGTAGACCCGGCTCGTGGCCAGCACCGCGCAGGCGCCCAGCGAGGTCCGCATCGCCGCGTCGCTCTGCCCGCGCAGGCGGGCCGCGTACGCCTGGAGGATGGCCAGGTACCCGGTGCCGAGCCGGAAGTCACCGGCGCCCGCGAGGTCGGCGAACTCGTCGGCCACGATCGCGTCGATCCCGGCCAGGTCGCCGGTGAGCATGAGCCGGGTGCCCCGGGCCAGCTCCAGGGCCAGTTGCAGGTACGGCATGTCGGTACGCCAGCTGGCCGCCGCGGAGTGCACCTGGGCGATTGCCGTACCGCTGCGGGCGAGCTGGCCCTGCGCGGCCTGGACGTACGCGATGGTGCTGCGGGCCAGCTCGCGGGCGGCGACGCTCGCTGCCGGGCGGTCCAGCACCCGCTGGCTGAGCCGCACGGAGGTGGTCGTGTCCAGCCGGTGCAGTCGCATGATCGCCTCGAAGGCGTGCACCCGGGACCGGTCGGCGGAGTCGCTGAGCTGCTCGACCCGGCTCGCGATCTCCTCCACCGTGGACTCCTGGCTCAGCCCCCAGTAGCTGACCATCCCCCGCACGGTCAGCCACCGGCAGAGCCGCCGCTCGTCGCCGGGTTCGGGAGTCACCGCGTCGAGGACGTCGATCGCCTCGTCCGGCCGGTCGGCGAACATCAGGATGGTCGCCAGCAGCTCCGCCGAGTCCGAGCCGCCGTCGGCGTTCAGCGCGGCGCGGGCCAGCCGGGTCGCGAGCGGCACGTCGTAGCGGGTGAACGCCTGCACTGCGGCGTCCACCAGCAGGGCGGCGTCCTGCGCGGTGCCCGAGTCGAGCCGCCACACCGCCACCCGCAGGAGGTCGTCGCGGCGGCGCTTTCCGACCCGCTCCAACAGCTCGGCGAGGTGCGCCTGGAGTCGTCGGGTGCGGCTGACCGGGCAGCGGCGGCGCATCACCTCGCCGTAGAGCGGGTGGGCCAGCCGGACGTCGGTCCGTCGGTCGCTCTGTACGACGCTGATCAGCCCGCGTTCCTCGGCGATCTCCACGTCGACCGGGTCGGCGGCCAGGTTGAGGAGGTGCAGGCCCAGCGGTTCGCCGAAGGCGACCAGCTCGACGATCGTGCGGACACCGTCGGTGAGCTGCCCGACCCGGGTGTCGATGAGGTCGGTCAGGTTGGGTGCCAGTTCCAGGCGCCCGGTCCACTTCCAGATGCCGTAGGTGCGCTTCAGCTCCGCGCTGCCGTTGGCGGCGTGCACCAGCTCGCGCAGCAGCAGTGGGTTGCCGGACGACAGGCGGCCGAGCCGGTCGGCGGAGCCGGCGTCGACCGGGCCATCCAGGATCGCCGCCAGCAGGCCGGCGGTCTCCGCCTGTGGCATCGGGGTCAGCTCGATGTGCTCGACCAGGTCGTCGGTCCAGAGTGCCCGGATCGGCAGCGGGATCTGCTCGCCGTCGCGCAGGGTGCCGACCACGGTGGCGTTCTCGTCCCGGGCGACGAGATGCACGAGCGCCGCCGAGGGCGGGTCGAGCAGGTGCGCGTCGTCGATGGCGAGCACGATCCGGCGGCCGGCCGCCTGCTGGTGCAGCACGCCCAGGGCCCAGCGCAGGATGCCGGCGGGGGAGAGCCCCTGGGGTTGCTCGGCGGGGAGGACCTGCACCAGCCCGCCGAACGGCAGCGCGGCGGTGGTGGCGCTGGCCGCGATGGACCAGATCGCGTACCGGTCGGTGGGCAGGGTGCTCACGCCCTCGCGCAGCAGCCGGCTCTTGCCGATGCCCGCGCTGCCGCTGAAGAAGAGCCCCCGGCCGGCCCCGCCGGTCACCGCCGCCAGCAGGCGGTTGAGCTCGTCGGTTCGGCCGACGAACGTCCATCGACTCATCCGGGCAGCATATCCATCGAAACCTGTCTGCGCGCGGACCGTCACGCAGCGAAGTTGAGTAATCTCGTGATTACCGGTGAGTATGTGTAGTGTTCCGTCCGGTCATCGGGCCGCCCGTACTGTTCCGATATCCGGGTACTGTCACCGGATTTTCAACGCGACCGGCGCGCCGGTCGCCTGCCCTGGGAGGCCACCTGATGAAGCAGGGCCCTCTCCCCTCGGTCGACTCGTCGGACGACATGGCCGGCCCAGTCGAGCTGCCGCGCTGCGGCCCGCTGCCCACCCAGGTCGGGGTGACCGGCCCCGCTCCGGAGGAGCCGCTCGGCGTGGTCGCCGTCGGCCCGGCCGGCGCCGAGCGGCGCGCGGTGCTCGCCACCCTGCTCGGGCTCGACCCGGTCATGCTCACCGTGCCGGCGGGCAGTTGGCTGGTGGTGCGGCACGCCAAGGAGCCCACCCGCGCGGCGTACGTGCCGGGCTACCGCCAGCCGCACTCGTACGGCGCGGACCGGGACGCGGCCGGCCCGGCGCTGGCCCGCCCGCCCCGGCGTGTCGAGTTGAGCGTGCCGGAGCCGCTGCTGCGGCACTTCACCCTGATCGACACGCCGGACAGCGGCACGCTCGGCGTGGCCGGGGGTCGGGTGCTGCTCGACGCGGTCGGCCGGGCCGGCGCGTTGCTCTTCGTGATCGCGGCCGACCAGGCGTTCACCGCCGCGGAGTTGAACCTGCTCGCCGAGGTGGCCCCGGCCCCGGTGAAGGTCGTCTTCGCGGTCACCCCCGGCGCGGCGGGCTGGGCGCCGGTGCCCGACGGCGCGGCGACGACGGAGGACGCGGGGGCGTCCGTCCCGCCGGCCGGCGGTCTGCCCGGCGAGGTCGACCCGGTCGCGGTGACCGTGGAGGCGCACCGGGCGGTGCTGCTGGCCGCGGTGCCCGCACTGGCCGGCGCGCGGTGGTTCCCGGTCGCCGACACCGACACCGCTGCGGACCTGCGCCGGGCGCTGGTGGGTTGGTCGGCCGACGAGGGGTTGCACCGGGCCAGCGTGGATCCGCCGGTGCTGCCGGGCCGGCACGACCGGGTGGCCGTGGTCGCTGACCCGGGGGACTGGTCCGAGCAGCTTGACCGGCAGACCCGCTCCTGCGCCCAGCGGATCCGCCAGTACCTCGCGCTGGAGTTGGCGAACACCCACCTGCGGGTGGTTCAGGAGATCGTCTTCGGGGTCGGCTGCGCCGGCCTGCCCGAGCTGCTGGACCGGGAGATGGCCGCGTTGTCGCTGTTGGCCACCGCCCAGTGCGACCACGCGGTGCGGGGCATCGTGGCCGATGCCGCGACCCGGGTGCTCGGCGCTCCGCTGGCCGAGGGCGTGCGCCGCCGGATCGCCACGGCCGTGCAGTACGGCCTGGCTGACCACCGGCACGGGCGCGACCTGGACCGGGTGTTGCTGATCACCAGCACGGCCGGGGTGGCCAATCTGACCGGCCCGGAGGCGATCGACGCGCTGTCCGGCTATCCGGCGGCGTCGCGCGACGAGGTGCTCCCGCCGGTCGCGGTGGCGCTCTCCGGTGGGTGCTGGCAGACGTGGCGCACTCCCGGCAACGACGACCACAACGCCGCGCGGGCGTGGTCCCAGCGGGCGCTGCGGGAGGTCGAGCTGGGATTGTCCCGGGAGATCTCCCGACGGTTCGAGGTGATCCGCCTCTCGCTGGGCGCGGTGCTCTCCGATGCAGTCGACCACGGCATCCTGCTCGCCTGACGCCGTGGCTGCCCCCCGACCCGGGTCGGTACCACACCTCGCGTTCGACGACGTCCAGGGCGGGTCCGGGGCGGCCGGAGTGGGCGATCCTCGCCGGGCCGGCGTTCCGGTTCCTCGGTTCCGGGAAACCGGTGGCACGATGGGGGGCATGGCGGCTCCGCAGGTTGCACCGGTCGAGACGCCGGACACTGACGAGGTGCCGGCGTCTGACCGGCAATGGGTGACGATCGTGTGGGACGACCCGGTCAACCTGATGACGTACGTGACCTGGGTCTTCCAGAAGCTTTTCGGCTACAGCCGGGAGAGGGCCGAGCAGCTCATGCTGGACGTGCACCACAAGGGCCGGGCCGTGGTCTCCACCGGCGCCCGGGAACGCATGGAGCACGACGCGTCGCAACTGCACGCGTATGGGCTGTGGGCGACGGTGGACCGCTCGTGAGCATGTTCCGTCGCCAGGCCGGCCGCTACGTCGCCACCTTCGCCGTCGACGAGGTGCGGGTGCTGCGCAAGGTCGCCTCCGAGGTGGTCGGCCTGCTCACCGACGGCTTCGACCACACCGACCCGGTTGTCGGCCGGCTCTTCCCGGCGGTCTACCCGGAGGACGCGGCCGGCTCCGCCGAGTTCCGCCGTTACACCGAGGGCGACCTGAAGACCGCGAAGATCGACCAGGCCGGGGCGATCCTGGCCGCGCTGCCCGATGAGGCCGGCGGCGAGGTGCGGCTGGACGCCGAGGCGGCCGAGGCGTGGCTGCGGGCGCTGAACGACGCCCGGCTGGCGATGGGCGTCCGGCTGGAGATCAAGGACGGCACGGACCTGGGCGAGGAGTTGGACGACGCGGTGGCCGAGGACCCGGCCTCCAGCCGGGTGTTCCAGCTGTCGGTCTACGCGTACCTGGGATATCTGCAGGAGTCGCTGCTCAACGCCTTGATCGACTAGCGGTGACCGGCACCACTTCGGCCCGTGCCCGGCAGGCGTTAGGCTGGAACACGTGCTGAGCATCGACCGGTCGATCATCGACGCGATCGTCGCCCACGCGCGCCGGGACCACCCCGACGAGGCGTGCGGCGTGGTCGCCGGTCCCGTCGGCAGCGACACCCCGACCCGGCACATCCCGATGGACAATGCCGCGCGGTCGATGACCTTCTACGAGTTCGACTCGATGGAGCACCTGCGGGTGTGGCGGGAGATGGACGACCGGGACGAGGAGCCCGTGGTCATCTACCACTCGCACACCGCCACCGAGGCGTACCCCTCGCGGACGGACGTCTCCTTCGCCGGTGAGCCGGGCGCGCACTACCTGCTCGTCTCGACCCGCGAGCCCGACTCGGAGGAGATCCGGTCGTTCCGGATCGTCGACGGTGTAATCGCCGAGGAGCCGGTCCGGATCGTGGAGGCCGGGGTCGACCCGCATGCCGTCCAGTCCTACATGTTCGGGCAGAGCCCGGCGACGGTCGACTACGAGTGTTCCGGCCGCTGACCCGTCAGCAGCCGCACCCGTTTCGTCCCGTCACCGTAGGCACACCTGAACGAGGAGCACGACATCATGGCCATTGAGGTTCGCATCCCCACCATCCTGCGCAGCTACACCGGCGGCGCCAAGGTCGTCGAAGGCGCCGGCGACACCCTGAGCGACCTGCTCGCCGATCTGGACTCCCGGCACGGCGGGCTGCGGGGCCGGCTGGTCACCGAGGCCGGCACGCTGCACCGCTTCGTCAACGTCTACGTCAACGACGAGGACGTCCGCTTCCTCGGCGCGCTGGACGCCAAGCTCGCCGATGGCGACAGCGTCACCATCCTGCCGGCCGTGGCCGGCGGCGCGTTCGGCTTCGCCGCGGCAGCGGCGATCAGCCAGCACAGCGCCGCGGCAGCGGCGATCAGTCAGCACAGCGCCGCAGCCGCGGTGGCTCGCGGCGCCGTCGCCGCCCGCTGAGGGCGGTCACCATGGCGCGGTACGACAGCCTGCTCGACGCCTGCGGGGGTACGCCGCTGGTCGGCCTGCCCCGACTCTCCCCGACTGTGCCCGACGGGGCGCCTCCGGTGCGGCTCTGGGCCAAGCTGGAGGACCGGAACCCGACCGGCAGCATCAAGGACCGCGCGGCGCTGTTCATGGTCCGCGCCGCGGAGGAGTCCGGCCGGCTCCGGACGGGTGACACCATCCTGGAGCCGACCAGTGGCAACACCGGCATCTCGCTGGCCATGGTGGCCAAGCTGCGCGGCTACCGGCTGGTCTGCGTGATGCCGGAGAACGTCTCCACCGAGCGGGTCCAGCTGCTCCGGATGTACGGCGCTGAGATCATTTTCTCGCCGGCGGCGGGTGGCTCCAACCAGGCCGTCGCCACGGCCAAGCAGATCGCCGCCGAGCACCCGGACTGGGTGATGCTCTACCAGTACGGCAACGAGGCGAACGCCCGGGCGCACTACGAGACGACCGGCCCGGAACTGCTGCACGACCTGCCCACCATCACGCACTTCGTGGCCGGGCTGGGCACCACCGGCACCCTGATGGGCACCGGACGCTACCTGCGGGAGAAGGTCGACGGCATCCAGGTCGTGGCCGCCGAGCCGCGCTACGGCGAGGTGGTCTACGGCCTGCGCAACATCGACGAGGGGTACGTGCCGGAGCTCTACGACGCCTCGGTGCTCTCCCGGCGCTTCTCGGTGGGCACCCGGGACGCGGTGCTGCGCACCCGGCAGCTCGTCGACGTGGAGGGCATCTTCGCCGGCTTCTCCACCGGCGCCATCCTGCACGCCGCGCTCGCGGTGGCGCATGAGGCGGTCCGCGACGGTCGCCGTGCCGACGTGGCCTTCGTGGTCTGCGACGGCGGCTGGAAGTACCTGTCCACCGGCGCGTACGGCGGGACGCTGGCCGACGCCGAGGACGCCCTGGAGGGCCAGCTCTGGGCCTGACCAATCCGGTCGGTTTGTACGGGCCGTCGACGCTCGCGTCGGCGGCCCGCACGCTGTCCGCAGCCTCGTGAACAGGTGTCACGTTCGTGACAACTTCCAGAGGATGATTCTTGCTGCCGGGTACCCCGGCGTAGGCTGCGCAGCGTGGCTCACGCGTCGGTAGAGATCACGGCCTGGACGATGGCCGACACGGATGCTACTGACAGTGACAGCGAGACGACTCGATGCGACTGACCGTTCTGGGTTGCGCCGGGAGCTTCCCCGGCCCCGAGTCGCCGTGTTCGGCCTACCTCGTCGAGGCGGACGGCTTCCGGCTCCTGGTCGACTTCGGCTCGGGTTCGCTGTCCAGCCTCCAGCGGTACGCGGGGCTGCACGCCCCGGACGCGATCCTGCTGACCCACCTGCACTGCGACCACATCCTCGACGCCGTGTCGTACGTGGTGGTCCGCCGGTACGCCCCGGACGGCCCCCGCCCGGCGCTACCGGTGTACGCGCCCTCCGGCGCGCCGGACCGGCTCAGTGCCGCGTACGGCGACGACGGCACCGTGGAGGACGTCTACCAGTTCTACGCCCTCCAACCGGGCACCTTCCCGATCGGGCCGTTCACGGTCACCGTCGACCGGGTCAACCACCCCGTCGAGACGTACGGCGTGCGGCTGGAGCACGGCGGCCGATCGCTCTGCTACTCCTCGGACACCGCGCCCTGCGACGCGCTGCTGCGGCTGGCCCAGAACGCCGACGTCTTCCTGTGCGAGGCCAGCTACCTCGACGGCGCGGACAATCCGCCGGATCTGCACCTCACCGGCCGGGAGGCTGGTGAGACGGCGACCAAGGCCGTGGTGGGCCGGCTGCTGCTCACCCACCTGGTGGCCGCCTGGGGCAGCGAGGCGCACACGCTGGAGTCGGCCGCCGGTGCGTACACCGGGCCGCTCGAGGTGGTCCGGGCCGGCGCCAGCTACGACATCTGACCCACCGCGTCCCGGTCTCCCGGGGTCGGCCAGCGGTGTTGTGCCGTACTGTTCGCCAGCCGGTCAGCGGACGGTCGTCTGGCGCACCCGTGGCACCCGCACGGTGTGGGCATGCGGATCGCCATCGTGACCGAGTCGTTCCCGCCGGACGTGAACGGCGTCGCGCACTCCGTGGTGCGGACGGCGGAACACCTGCTCGCCCGGGGCCACGAGCCGGTCGTCATCGCACCCGCCCCGTCCGGGGCCGGCCGGCAGGACACCGACGGGTTGCCGTACCCGGTGGTGCGCATCCCCAGCGTGCCGTTGCCCCGATACCAGGGCTTCCGGCTGGGCGTGCCGACCACCACCCGGCTGGCCGGGGCGCTGCTGTCGGCCGAGCCGGACGTGGTCCACCTGGCGAGTCCGTTCATCCTCGGCGCTCGGGCGGCCACGCTGGCCAGCCGGCACCGGCTGCCCACGGTGGCGGTCTACCAGACCGACGTCGCGGCCTATGCCCGGGCGTACCGGGTGGGCTGGGGTGAGGCGGCAGCCTGGCGTCGGCTTCGGGAGATTCACAACTCGGCGCAGCGCACCCTCGCCCCGTCCACCCGGGCCGCGGCCGACCTGATCGCCAACGGGGTACAGCGGATCTGGCTGTGGCGCCGGGGCGTCGACGCCGTCCGGTTCGACCCGGCCAAGCGCTGCGCGGCGCTGCGCCACCAGTTGGCCCCCGGCGGGGAACTGCTGGTCGGCTACGTCGGCCGGCTGGCCCCGGAGAAGCGGGTGGAGCTGCTGGCGGCGACCTCCCGGCTGCCGGGCGTACGGGTGGTGGTGGCCGGCGACGGCCCGGCCCGCCGCCAACTGGCGCGGGCGCTGCCCGGGGTGAACTTCCTGGGGGTGCAGCACGGCGAGGACCTCGCTCGGCTCTACGCCAGCCTGGACCTGTTCGTGCACACGGGTCCGCACGAGACCTTCGGCCAGACCCTCCAGGAGGCGTTGGCCTCCGGCGTGCCGGTGGTGGCGCCGGCCAGCGGCGGGCCGGTCGACCTGGTCGACCCGGGGGTGACCGGGCTGCTGGTGCCGCCGAACGACGGGGACGCGCTGGCCGACGCGGTGGCCGAGTTGGCCGCCGACGCCGACCGGCGGCGGGCGTACGGGCTGGCCGCCCGCGCCGCCGTGGGCCGGCGTAGCTGGGCCGCGGTCGGCGACGAGCTGATCGGCCACTATCACGCCGTACGGGCCGGGGCCGCCACCGTCGGCCTGCCAGCCGCGTCGTGACCGGGACGGCCGGTGGGCTGCGGATCGTGCGGCTCGCCAACTTCGTGACCGCGCGCTCCGGCGGCCTGCGCACCGCGCTGCGGCATCTCGGCGAGGGCTACCGGGCGGCCGGGCACGATCCGGTGCTGGTGATACCCGGCCCACGGGCCACCGACGAGAGGCACCCGTGGGGTCGGGTCGTCACTCTGCCCGGGCCGGAGCTGCCCGGCAGCGGCGGCTACCGGCTGCTCGCCGGTCGGCGCCGGTTGGCCCGGGTGCTCGCCGAGTTGGCGCCGGACCGGCTGGAGGTCTCCGACCGGTCGTCGCTGCGCTGGACGGGGAGTTGGGCGAAGGCGCACGGGGTGCCGTCGGTGATGGTCTCGCACGAGTCGCTGACCGGGCTGCTCGGCCAGTGGGGCGTGCCGGACGCGCTGCGCCGACCGACCGCCGACCGGCTCAACCGGGCGACCAGCCGGGCGTACGACCGGATCGTGTGCACCACCCGCTGGGCGGCCGAGGAGTTCGACCGGATTGGCGCGGACAACGTGGACCTGGTGCCGCTCGGGGTGGACCTGGGCACCTTTCGTCCCGACCGGGCCGACCCGCGGCTGCGTGAGCGCTACGCCGACCCGACCGAGCTGTTGCTGGTGCACTGCGCCCGGCTGTCCCCGGAGAAACGCCCCGAGCTGGCCGTGCGGGCGCTGGCCGAGCTGCGCCGGGCCGGCGTGCCGGCGGTGCTGGTGATGGCCGGGGACGGCCCGCTGCGCACCGCGCTGGCCCGCCGCGCCGCCGGCCTGCCGGTCACGTTCACCGGCTTCCTGCCCGACCGCGCCGCGGTGGCCGCGCTGCTCGCCAGCGCGGACGTGGTGCTGGCACCCGGCCCGGTGGAGACCTTCGGCCTGGCCGGGCTGGAGGCACTGGCCTGTGGCACCCCGGTGGTGGTCAACGCGGCCAGCGCGCTGCCCGAGGTGGTCGGGACGGCGGGGCTGGCCGCGTACGGCTCGGGGGCGTCGGTGGCCGCGGCGGTGACCCGGCTGGCGGCCCGGCCGGAGGCGGAGCGGCGGCGGGCCGCCCGGGCCCGGGCCGAGGAGTTCGGCTGGCCGGCGGCCGTCGCCGGATTCCTCCGCGTGCACGGCGCGGAGTCCGGTCGGGGCACCCCGGGGCAGGGAGATCACCGCACCACATAGGGTGCAGGCATGGCGCGACCTGACGGGCGAGGGCCCGATCAACTTCGACCGGTGACCCTGACCCGAGGCTGGAGCACCCATCCGGAGGGCTCGGTGCTCGTCGAGTTCGGCGGCACCCGGGTGCTCTGCACGGCGAGCGTCACCGAGGGGGTGCCCCGCTGGCGCAAGGGCTCCGGGCTCGGCTGGGTGACCGCCGAGTACGCGATGCTGCCCCGGGCCACCAACACCCGCTCCGACCGGGAGAGCGTCAAGGGCCGGGTCGGTGGCCGGACCCACGAGATCTCCCGGCTGATCGGCCGCAGCCTGCGCGCCTGCATCGACCTCAAGGCGCTGGGCGAGAACTCGGTGGTGCTCGACTGCGACGTGCTCCAGGCCGACGGCGGCACCCGGACCGCCGCGATCACCGGCGCCTACGTGGCGCTGCACGACGCGGTGGACTGGCTGGCCGCCCGCAAGGCGTTGGCCGGGAAGCCGGAGAAGGTGATGCACCGCTCGGTGGCCGCGGTCAGCGTGGGGATCATCGCCGGCGAGGCGCGACTCGACCTCTGCTACGAGGAGGACGTGGCCGCCGAGGTGGACATGAACGTGGTCTGCACCGGTGCGGGCGACTTCGTCGAGGTACAGGGCACCGGCGAGGCAGGCGTGTTCGCCCGGGAGCAGCTCGACGCCCTGCTCGACCTGGCCGTCGCCGGCTGCGCGGACCTGGCCGAAGCCCAGCGGAAGGCCCTCGGCTCGTGAGCGCGAGGAGTGAGCTTGCGAGCCCCGCAGCCGCGAACAAAGGTGATCTCTCATGAACAAGGTCCTGCTCGCCACGCGCAACCGCAAGAAGCTGGTAGAACTCCAGCGGATCCTGGACGGCGCGCTCGGCGCGCACCGGATCGCCCTGCTCGGGCTGGATGACGTCGAGCAGTACCCGGAGCTGCCGGAGACCGGCCTGACCTTCGGCGAGAACGCGCTGATCAAGGCGCGGGAGGGCTGCCGGCGTACCGGGCTGCCGACCATCGCCGACGATTCCGGGCTGGCGGTGGACGCGCTCAACGGGATGCCGGGTGTGTTCAGCGCCCGGTGGTCCGGCCAGCACGGCGACGACCATGCCAACCTCCAGTTGGTGCTGGATCAGATCGCCGACGTGCCCGACGAGGAGCGAGCCGCCTCTTTCGTCTGCACGGTGGCGCTGGTGCTGCCCGGCGGCAAGGAGCACCTGGTCGACGGCCGGCAGTCCGGGCGGGTGCTGCGCGCCCCGCGTGGCGACGGTGGGTTCGGCTACGACCCGATCTTCCTGGGCGACGGGCAGGACCGGACCAACGCCGAGCTGACCCCGGAGCAGAAGGACGCGATCAGCCACCGCGGCAAGGCGCTGCGCGAGCTGGCCAAGCTGGTCGCCAAGGTGCTGCCGCCCGCCGCCTGACCCGCGGCGGACGACAGCGACCCCGCAGAGGTCAGCCCAGCGGGCCGACCTCCCGTTCGATGGCGGCGCGCAGTTCCGGTCCGGCCAGCACCGCGCGGGCCGCCTCCATCACCGGGGCGAGGAACACGTCCGGGCCCGGCTCACCGGCCGCTCCGCCCAGTGCGGCGACCGCGGCCCGGCCGGCCGGCGACGGCTCCAGCGGGGCGCGCAGCTGAAGGCCGCGTACGCCGGCCAGCAACTCCACCGCGAGCAGGCTGGTCAGGTTGTCCAGCACCGTGCGCAGCTTCTTGGCCGCCGCCCAGCCCATCGAGACGTGGTCCTCCTGCATGCCGCTGGTGGGCAGTGAATCCACCGAGGCCGGGGCGGCCAGTCGCCGGTTCTCCGCAACGATCCCGGCCGCCGTGTACTGGGCGATCATCAGCCCGGAGTTCACCCCGGCGTCGGGGGAGAGGAACGCCGGTAGCTCCCGGGAGCGGGTGACGTCCAGCAGCCGATCCACCCGCCGCTCGGCGATCGCGCCCACCTCGGCGGCGGCGATGGCGAGGAAGTCCGCGGCGAAACCGAGCGGAGCGCCGTGGAAGTTACCGGTCGACTCGACCCGGCCGTCCGGCAGCACCACCGGGTTGTCCACCACGGACACCAGCTCCCGACCCGCGACCGTGCGGACGAAGTCCAGGGTGTCCCGGGCCGCGCCGGCCACCTGCGGCGCGCAGCGCATCGAGTACGCGTCCTGCACGGCGTGCGCCAGGTCGTCGCGGTGCGAGTCCATCACCCGGGAGTCCTGCAGCAGCCGGTGGATGTTCGCCGCCGACGTCGCCTGGCCGGGGTGCGGCCGGATCGCGTGCAGCTCGGGAAGGAACGGCCGCTCCGAGCCGAGCATCGCCTCGATCGCCAGCGCGGCGGTCACGTCGGCCATGGCGAACAGGTGCGCCGCGTCGTGGACGGCCAGCAGCAGCATGCCGAGCATTCCGTCGGTGCCGTTGATCAGCGCCAGCCCCTCCTTGGCGGCCAGCTCGATCGGCTTGAGCCCCGCGGCGGCCAGCGCGTCCGCCGCGTCCTGCCGATCGCCGGCCGGGCCGAGCACCCAGCCCTCACCGAGCAGCACCAGCGCGCAGTGCGCCAGCGGTGCCAGGTCGCCGGAGGCGCCCAGCGAGCCGTGCTCCGGCACCCACGGGGTGATGTCGTGGTTGAGCAGGTCGACCAGCGCCTCGGCGATCAGCGGGCGGACCCCGGAGCGGCCCAGGGCGAGCGACCGGACCCGTAGCAGCATCATCGCCCGGACCACCTCGCGCGGCATCGGGGCGCCCACCCCGGCGGCGTGCGAGCGGATCAGCGCGTGTTGCAGCTCGGCCCGCCGCTCCGGGGCGACGAAGGTGTTGGCCAGCGCCCCGAACCCGGTCGAGACGCCGTACACGGGCCGCCCGGCGGCCTCGATGCCGTCCACGATCGCGCGGCTGGTCGCCATCGCGTCCCGGGTGGCCGGGTCGAGCACCATCGTGGCGGTGCCGCGGGCCACCGCGAGCACGTCGTCGGCGGAGATTCCGGTGGGTTGGATGGTCACGGTCGTCATTGCGGCACTCCGTTGAGCAGGACCTGGCGGATCAGTGGGACACCGGGCCGGTAGGCCAGGTGCAGGTACGAGGGGGCGTCCAGGACGACGAGGTCGGCCCGGGCGCCGGGGGTGAGCACGCCGATGTCGTCGCGGCGCAGCGCCCGCGCGCCGCCCAGCGTCGCGGCCCGGACCGCCTCCGCCGGGGTCATCCGCATCTCGCGGACGGCGAGGGCCACACAGAACGGCATGGACGAGGTGTACGACGAGCCGGGGTTGCAGTCGGTGGCCAGCGCGACGGTGACGCCGGCGTCGAGCAGCCGGCGGGCGTCCGGGTAGGGCGAGCGGGTGGAGAACTCGGCGCCGGGCAGCAGGGTCGCCACGGTGGTCGCCGAGGCCAGCGCGTCCACGTCGGCGTCGCTCAGGTGGGTGCAGTGGTCGACGCTGGCGGCGTCCAGCTCCACGCCGAGCTGGACACCGGGGCCGGGGCCGAGCTGGTTGGCGTGCACCCGCACGCCCAGCCCGGCGGCCTGCCCGCAGGCGAGGATGGCCCGGGCGTGGTCGACGTCGAAGGCGCCCCGCTCGCAGAACACGTCGATCCACTTCGCGTGCGGCGCGGCGGCGGCCAGCATCGGCCCGCAGACCAGCCCGACGTAGTCGTCGGGACGGCCGGCGTACTCGGCGGGCACCACGTGCGCGCCGAGGAAGGTGGTCTCGGTGCTGGTCTCGGCGGCGATTCGCAGCGAGCGGGCCTCGTCGGCGACGGTCAGCCCGTACCCACTCTTGATCTCCATGGTGGTGGTGCCCTGGAGCAGGGCCTCCCCGCGCAACCGGCGTACGGTGGCCCGCAGCTCGTCGTCACTGGCGGCCCGCGTCGCGCCGACCGTGGTCCGGATGCCACCGCCGGTGTACGGCTGGCCGGCCATCCGGGCGGCGAACTCGGCGGCCCGGTCGCCGGCGAAGACCAGGTGTGCGTGGCTGTCCACGAAGCCGGGCAGCACGGCGGCCCCACCGGCGTCGACCCGCCGGTCGGCGGCCGGCGCGTACGACGCCGGCCCGACCCAGGCCACCCGGCCGTCCTCGACCAGCACGGCCGCGTCGCGGCGGATGCCCAGCGGGCCCTCGCCAGCGCCGTTGGTGACCAGCTCCCCGATGTTGTCGACCAGCAGGCTGCTCATGCCGGTGTCACCGCCTCGATCGAGGCCGACAACTCGGCCGGCACGTCCACGCTCAGGTGCCTGCCCTCGGCCACCACCACACGGCCGTCCACCACGACCTGCTCGACGTCGGCGACCCCGGCCGCGAAGAACGCGCCAACCGGCGGCACCCCGGCGGTGCGGGCGCTGTCCAGCCGTACCGTGACCAGGTCGGCGCGGGCTCCCACGGCGATCCGCCCGGCGTCGGCCCAGCCCAGCGCGGCGTGCCCGGCGGCGCTGGCGGCGCTGAGCAGCTCGACCGGGGTGAAGTGGCCGCGCCGCCGGGTGCGCAGCCGCTCGTCCAGCTCCACCGCCCGGGCCTCCTCGAAGAGGTCGATCACGGCGTGGCTGTCGCTGCCCAGGCTCAGCTGGATCCCCACGTCGGCCATCCGGCGGGCCGGGCCGATCCCGTCGGCCAGGTCCCGCTCGGTGGTCGGGCAGAGGCACACCCCGGTCCGGCTCTCCCCGAGCAGCGTCAAATCGCCGCTGGTCGGGTGGGTGACGTGCACGGCCGTGGTGTTCGATCCGAGCACGCCGTGCTCGGCGAGCAGCGCGGTCGGCGTGCGGCCGTGCACGGCCCGGCACTCGTCGTTCTCGGCGGGCTGCTCGGAGAGGTGCACGTGCAGCGGCGCCTGCCGGTCCCGTGCCCAGGCGGCCACCGTGCCGAGTTGGTCGGCGGGGACCGCCCGCACCGAGTGCACGGCAGCGCCGACCCGCGCGTGGGAGTCCGTCGGCTGGAACGCCGCCACCCGCTCGGCCCACCGGGTCGCGTCGCCGTCACCGAAACGCCGCTGCGGCCCGGCCAGCGCCCGGCCGTCCACGCTGGCCGTCAGGTAGCAGGTGTCCAGCAGAGTGAGCCGGATCCCGGCGTGCGCGGCGGCCTCGACCAGGGCCGCGCCCATCGCGTTCGGGTCGTCGTAGGCGCCGCCGTCGGGGCGATGGTGCAGGTAGTGGAACTCGCCGACGCAGGTGATCCCGGCCAGCGCCATCTCTGCGTAGACCGCCCGGGCCAGGGCGAGGTAGGTGTCCGGATCCAGGCGGTCCGCGACGGCGTACATCCGGTCCCGCCAGCTCCAGAAGTCGCCCCGGCCGCCGTGGGTGCGCCCGCGCAGCGCCCGGTGGAACGCGTGCGAGTGCACATTGGCCAGCCCCGGCAGCGTCAACCCGGGCAGCGGCACGGCGTCGGCGTACACCTCGACCCCGGCGGGCGGCCGGCTTCCGGCGGTCAGCGGCGTCACGCCGGTGATCCGCTTCCCGTCGGTCTCGATCAGCACGTCGGGCGTGGGCTCGGCGTAGTTGGGCAGCCAGGCGTACTCGGCGAGCCAGCGGGTCGGGGTCACCGGCATGTCAGCTCCTCGAGGACGCGGGCCAGCGCCCGCACCCCGGCGGCGCAGTCGGCGTCGGTGGCCGCCTCGGCGGGGGAGTGCGACACCCCGCTCGGATTGCGCACGAAGAGCATGGCGGTGGGCAGGTGCGCGGCGAGCACTCCGGCGTCGTGTCCCGCGCCGGTGGGCAGCACCGGCGCGTCGAGCAGTGTGGCCAGCCGGCCGGCCAGCCCGCCGTCGAAGGCGACCAGCGGCGTCGCTGACTCCTCGGTCAGCGTCACCTCAGTACCGTCGCGACGGGCCCGCTCGGCGATCTTGCCCCGCACCGCGTCGACCAACCCGGAGAGGGTCTCCGGGTCGGCGGCCCGGGCGTCCAGCCAGCCGGTGACCTTCGACGGGATGGCGTTGGTGGCGTTCGGCTCGACGGCGACCCGGCCCACGGTGGCGTGCGCGCCGCGCAGCCGGGCCTCCTTGTTGGCCGCCAGCACGGTGAACGCGTAGGTGAGCATCGGGTCGCGGCGGTCGGCCATCCGGGTGGTACCCGCGTGGTTGCCCTCGCCGACGACGTCGAAGCGCCACCGGCCGTGCGGCCAAATCGCACTGGCCACCGCGACCGGCGCGTCCGCCTCGACCAGCGCGCGGCCCTGCTCGACGTGCAGCTCCACGAAGGCGCCGAACCGGCCCAGCAGCTCCGGGCGGGCACCCGCCGGCTGGTCACCGAGCGCCTCGGCGAAGCTCACCCCGGCCGCGTCGCGCAGTCCGGCCGCGCGGTCGACCGGAAGCGCCCCGGTGAGCAGCCGCGACCCCAGGCACGGTACGCCGAAGCGCGCCCCTTCCTCCTCGACGAACGCGCCCAGCACCAGCGGCCGGCCCGGCGTGACGCCGGCGGCGCGCAGCTCGTCAACGGCGAGGAACGCGCTCACGATGCCGAGCGGCCCGTCGTACGCCCCGCCGTGCGGCACCGAGTCGAAGTGGCTGCCGGTCAGCACCGCGTCCCCGGCCTCCGGGTCACCCCAGTGCGCGAAGAGGTTGCCGTTGCCGTCCTCGGTGACCGGCATGGCTCGGCGGTCGGCCTGCGACCGGAACCAGCTGCGTAGCTCCAGCTCTGGCTCGGTCAACGCGTAGCGCAGGTAGCCGCCGCTGCCGGCGTCCCGCCCGATCGGCGCGATCTCGTCCCACAGCGTCCGGAACCGGCCGGGAAGGTCGTCGGTCACGCCGGTCCTTCCGTCATCGGGACGCGGACGCCGGTGCGTTCCGCGACCTCGCGGGCGGAGTCGTAGCCGGCGTCGACGTGACGGATCACACCCATGGCCGGGTCGTTGGTGAGTACCCGCTCGATCTTCTGCCCGGCGAGGGCGGTGCCGTCGGCCACACAGACCTGCCCGGCGTGGATGGAGCGGCCGATGCCCACCCCACCGCCGTGGTGGATGGACACCCAGGACGCACCGCTGGCCGTGTTGACCAGTGCGTTGAGCAGCGGCCAGTCAGCGATCGCGTCGGAGCCGTCGGCCATCCCCTCGGTCTCCCGGTACGGGCTTGCCACGCTGCCGGTGTCCAGGTGGTCCCGGCCGATGACGACGGGGGCGGAAAGTTCGCCGGAGGCGACCATGTCGTTGAACCGCACACCTGCCTTGTCCCGCTCGCCCTGGCCGAGCCAGCAGATCCGGGCCGGCAGGCCCTGGAAGGCGACCCGCTCACCGGCCAGCTTGATCCAGCGGGCCAGCGACTCGTTCTCCGGGAACAGCTCCAGGATCGCCCGGTCGGTGGCGGCGATGTCGGCCGGGTCGCCGGAGAGCGCCGCCCACCGGAACGGGCCCCTGCCCTCGCAGAACAGCGGCCGGATGTACGCCGGCACGAAGCCGGGGAAGTCGAAGGCGCGCTGGTAGCCGCCGAGCTGCGCCTCGCCCCGGATCGAGTTGCCGTAGTCGAAGACCTCGGCGCCGGCGTCGAGGAAGCCGACCATCGCCTCGACGTGCTTCGCCATCGACGCCCGGGCCCGGTCGGTGAACTCGGCCGGCTTCGCCGCCGCGTACTCCCGGGCGTCGGCCAGCTCCACCCCCACCGGCAGGTACGCCAGCGGGTCGTGCGCGCTGGTCTGGTCGGTCACGATGTCGATCTCGACGCCCCGGTTCAGCAGCTCGGGAAAGACCTCCGCGGCGTTGCCGACCACGCCGACGGAGAGCGCCCGCCGGTCCCGCTTCGCGGCGAGGACCCGCCCGACCGCGTCGTCCAGCGAGTCGGCGACCTCGTCCAGGTAGCGGTCGTGCACCCGGCGGTCCAGGCGGGTGCGGTCCACGTCGACGATCAGGCAGACGCCACCGTTCATGGTGACCGCGAGCGGCTGCGCGCCACCCATCCCGCCACACCCTGCGGTGAGCGTCAGCGTGCCCGCGAGGGTGTCCTTGAACCGCTTGGCGGCCACGGCGGCGAACGTCTCGTAGGTGCCCTGGAGGATGCCCTGGGTGCCGATGTAGATCCACGAGCCGGCGGTCATCTGCCCGTACATGGTCAGGCCGAGCTGCTCCAGCCGGCGGAACTCCGGCCAGGTCGCCCAGTCGCCGACCAGGTTGGAGTTGGCCAGCAGCACCCGGGGCGCCCACTCGTGGGTGCGCATCACCCCGACCGGGCGGCCCGACTGCACCAGCATCGTCTCGTCCTCGCGCAGGTCGGTCAGCGTGCGGACCAGCGCGTGGTACGACGGCCAGTCCCGCGCGGCCTTGCCGGTGCCGCCGTAGACCACCAGGTCGTCGGGGCGTTCGGCCACCTCCGGGTCGAGGTTGTTCATGAGCATCCGCAGGGCGGCCTCCTGCGGCCACCCACGGGTGGTGAGCTGGCTGCCCCGTGCGGCACGGACGGGCTGGGTCATCTCCGGTCTCCTCCGGTCAACTGAGGAACAACTGACGGCGGGCCGCGGAGGCTTCGAAAGCCTCCAATCGGCGCTGGGTGTCGGCCGGCGCGGCGTCGCAGATCGCCTGCAACAGCACCATGGCCAGGGTCATCGGGGCGGTGTGCAGGTCGAAGACGAGCTGGGCGCCGACCGCGGCGGGCAGCACCACGTCGGCGTGCTCGGTGGCCGGGCTGACCGGCGAGTCGGTGATCGCCACCACAGTCAACCCGGCGGCGCGTGCCTCGCGCAGCGCGTCCAGGGTCTCCCGGGGGTAGCGGGGCAGCACGAAGGCGAGCAGCGCGCCGGCCCCGGCCTCGGCTGCCTGCTCCAGGCGGTCGGTGAGCAGGCTGCCGCCGTCGTCGAGCACCCGCACGTCCGGGTGCACCTTGGCCGCGAAGTAGGCGAAGTAGGCGGCCAGGGGCGCGGCGGCCCGCAGGCCGAGCACCGGCAGCGGGCGGCTGGCGGCGAGCAGCCGGCCGGTCTCGGCGATCCGGTCCCGGTCGGCGAGCTGACCCGCGAGCCGGTCCAGGTTGCCCATCTCGGCGCGTACCGCCTGCTGCAGCTCGTTGCCGGCGTCCGCCGGTCCGCCGGGCGCGGCGGTGGTCAGGTCACGCAGCCGGCGGCGCAGGGCCGGGTAGCCGTCGTGGCCGAGTGCGACGGCGAAGCGGGTGACCGACGGCTGGCTGACCCCGGCCAACTCGGCGACCTCGGCCGCGGAGAGGTACGCCACGGCCGGGGCGTGCTGCACGAGGCAGTGCGCGATCCGGCGCTGGGTCGGGGTGAGTCGCACCCCGTCGAACAGGTCGAGCACCTGCTCGACCGGCGCCCCGACAGCTCCTTCATTCACGCCAGGACTCTATGCATCAAAACTTTCAGAGGGCAAGGGTTCGCATGAACCACTCGTTCTACCGACCTGTCGGTCGGCCGACCGGCGGGACGCTGAGTTGGCGCAGGCTCTGTAGGATCCGCACGGCGGTTGAGCGGAGGAGTGGCATGCAGCCGGAGAGCCCGTACAGGTACACCCATTTGTTGGGCGCGTGCCAGGTTGGTAAGGCCTGGGCGGCAGTGGACGGGCAGGGGCAGTTCGCCACCGTGGCCGTGTTGGACGGGGTCGCCGCGTCCGACCAGCGCTGGCGCGAAGCCTTCGGCACCGCGGCCAACGCGCTGGCGCAGGCCGCTGGCGGTCACCAGTACGCCGCAGCCGACCTGTCGGCCGCCCACCCCTGGGTGGCCTACCGGGCCGAGCAGGGGCACGCCCCGCAGCGGCTCTTCCAGAGCCTCGGCATGGACTACCAGCCGGTGCCCGACCTGCCGGTCTCGGCACCCCCATCTTCGGCTCCGCCCTCGTCGGCGCCACCGGTGTCCGGCGTGCCGCAGCAGGTCAGCGGACCGCCGCAGTCGGTCTCCGGGGTGCCCGAGTTGGTGGCCCACATGCCGCAGCTGCCCTGGGCCGTGCACACCAACCCGGTCTCCGGGCAGCCGGTGTCCGCGCCCCCGCAGCCGGTCTCGGGTATGCCGACCTCGCCGGCGGCGTCGCAGACCCCGGCGACCCCTCCCGCCAATGACCCGGCGCTGCCGTCCCCGGCCGCGTACGACCCCTTCGCGGGCACGGGCCGGCGGATCGCCCCGGTGCGGCCCGAGCCGAAGCGGCACAGCTGGCTCTACGTCGTTGGCGCGCTGGTGCTCGCCCTGGTCACCGGCACCGCGGGGTTCTTCGTCGGCAGTGCCGGCGGCGACGATGACGGCCCGCCCTCGCCGTCGGCCAGCGCCTCCCTCGCGCCGTACGAGGCGACGCAGTTCTCCATCAACAGCGCCATCTTCGAGGGCGAGCTGGCTCCGCTGGCAAAGCCCTGGCTGAGCCGGATCGGCGGCTGCGTGTCCTACAACGGGCCCGGTGCCCCGAAGCTGCCGGCCGACGAGAAGCAGCACGTCTTCTGCGACCACAGCGGCGCGTGGCTGCACTTCGTGCTCTACCCCGGGAAGACTCAGAAGGACTCGGCGCGCAAGTTCCGTCTGGGGCTCAACCTTTCCGGCGGTGCGCTGGCACCGGGGCTGCGCGAGGCGACCCGTACGACCGGTGGGGTGAGCAACACCGCTGGCAGCTACGTCGAGTACGCCTTCGACGGCGGGGATGGCCGGACCATCTGCGGTCTCTGGTGGGACCCGGACGACACGAACGGTGCCTTCTACGTCGAGACGCTCTGTGAAGAAGGCATCGCCGGGAACTGGGACGCTCTGCGGGATCTGTGGCGCCGCGGCAGCTGATGGTGGATACCTTCTATGCCGGAATGCGGGAGTTGACCGACAAGATCAAGAGTATGGGGCTCGCGTACCGCATCCTCAGCTTCGGCCTTGTCGTCCTGGCTGCCGCATTCCTGATGGCCGGCAGGTGGGACCTTTCGGTTGCGGTCGGCGTCGGTGCCGTGCTCGGTTGGGTGCTGCTGGAACCGGCCCGGACCACCTGGGCCGTGTTGGTCGTTGCCTTCACCATCCCGGTGACCATCAACTTCGGCTACCCGACCAACCCGTCGTACTCACTGCTGCTGCTTCTCTTCCTCCTCGCCGTCTGGGGGCGCCTTCTTCGCGCCGAACGCGACGGGTGGCGGCGGAACGTGATCCTGGCGGCGCTTCTCCTACCCCTGTCCGGGCTGCTCTCCGGGATGGTGCACTGGCACGGGGTTAAGCCGATCGCTGTCGGTCTCGCGCCTCTCGCGTGCGTCGGCGTGCTGTGTTGGCATGTTGTCGAGGAAGCGCGTCATGATCGACAGCTGATCATCCGAATCGCCCGGACGCTCACCTGGCTCAGCGTTCCGGTCGCGGTATTCGCCAAGTATCAGACGCTCTCGCTGAGCTGGCCGATCTTCGATCAATTCGCGTACCACTGGACCTACACCTCCGCGTTCGACGCGACACGGGCGGTCGGCATTTCGGGGCACCCCATCATCTACGGCAGCTTCGCCATGGCGATGGCTCTCGTTGCGCTGACCATCCGGGGCAGATTCTGGTACGTCCCCTTCACCGCCAACCTTGTTGGGTTGGTGCTGTCGGGCACCCGGAGCGCCTGGGTCGGGACAGTTCTCGCCCTCACCCTGTGGCTGCTCTTCCGATGGCGCAAGGTCTCCTTGCGCGGCATGGGTAGCGCGATCCTCATCACCGCGGTCGCCTTCGCGATCGTGGCTGTCAAGGCACCGGGCTTCTCCTCCTCCTCATCCTCCACTTCGCCGGGGCCGGTCTGGTTCGCCGGTACGCCGACGGCCTCCGTTCCTGCCCCAGCATCCGAACCTCCCGCAGCGCAATCCCCCACCCCTGCGACCCCCGCCGCCACACCAAGCCACGGGGATTCCGTCGACGTGGCGGGGTCGCGCATCTCCGACCCCTTGGAATCGGCCAGCGCGAGTGCGCGCTTCACCCGGATCAGCGTCGTTTGGGACGGCATCACGCAGGACTGGTCGACGGTCCTGTTCGGGAACGGGCCCGAGTCCAACGTTCGCTACCTGGAGAAGGTCGGTATCGGCGACGGTGAGGCGCAGGTCTTCGACAACACCTACCTGACCTTCTGGTACAACTACGGGCTGCTCGGCCTGGCCTGCCTGCTGGCGATCCTGCTG
This sequence comes from Micromonospora sp. NPDC005173, assembly GCF_040608515.1. Classification (NCBI taxonomy): domain Bacteria; kingdom Bacillati; phylum Actinomycetota; class Actinomycetes; order Micromonosporales; family Micromonosporaceae; genus Micromonospora; species Micromonospora sp. NPDC005173. Next base: position 8,560 of record NZ_JBEXIK010000027.1, on the reverse strand, counting down.
GTTCTCTACTGGCGCTTCCGCTCGCTGACGGCTCGCATCCTGCTCGTCGGGATCGCGGCCCAGGTCTTCTTCTTCGACGCATGGCTGTGGCTCGGGGCGGTGGCCGTGTTCGTCCTGGCGGTCGCATTGTCCGATGCGGACAACACGTCGGAGTCAACCCGGCCGACGTCGGTGTTCGTTCCAGGGAGGCGGCGGCCGGAGCAGGAGAGCGAGCTGACGAGGTAGCCGCGGTGCGGCCAGTCGCGCCGGGGTTTGTCATCCCTCGCTGATCAACGCGACCGGCTCCAACCCATCGGTGACCTGTTCCACCCGGTAGCCGGTGAGCGCCGATCGCCAGGCTTCCACGTCCTCGCCGACGACGTGGGAGCGGATCAGCCAGATCCGAGCGCCACCCCGCCGTCCTGCCAGCGTTAGCGCGCGGTCGAGGCCGGTACGGATACCTGGCGTGTCACGGTTCCGGATCACGACGACGTCGGACCGGGTGGGCATGTCGACCCACCAGCCGACGGTGTTGCCGTACGGTGCGACCAGCTTGACGTCGTCGTGTTGCGAGTAGAACGCGAAGCCGTACCACGCCGCGTTGTTCATGACGACGACGTCGTTCCTCGATCGGTGCGTGGCCACGTACTCGGTGGCCGCGCGGATGTCGGTCACCGCGATCGCGGTGTAGTAGAGCCCTGACTCGTTGCCGTCGAACCGGTACCAGCGGCCGTTGTTCATGGCGAACGTCCCGAGCAGAACCGCGCAGATCGTCGCGGTCATGGCGGTGGGCCACGCACGTGGGAGCCCGCGGCGGACGAGCGCGGCCACACCGCTCGCCAGGCCGGTGACCCCGATGCCGGCCACCGCCGCCGTCGTGACGAGCAGGAAGTGGGAGGTACGCAGCTCCAGCAGCGGATAGGACCTCGCGACCCCCAGCGATGTCACCGCCACCGGTAGCAGGATCACCGCGGTCGCGGAGGCGGGACGAGCCTGCCCGACGAGCGTCAGTACGCCAGCGACGAGCAGGCCGCCAACGACCAGGGCCGGAGCGCCGAGCACCGGGGTCAGGGCGTCGATCTGCCGGCCGAGGTAGTCGGGCAGCTCGGTCAGGCTGGGAAAACTCCCGGCCCAGAACTGCTGCATCGCTTCATTTCTGCCCCGCGCCGAGATACCGAAGTAGACGATCGCGATGATCGCTGCGGCGGTGAGCCCGGCCACGGCCACCTCCGCGAGCCGCGCCCACTGGCGGCGGATCGCGGTGACCAGTAACAACCCGCCGAACACGCACGGAGCGGCGATGGCGGTCACGTGGCTGAACAGCATGCCCGCGGCGACCGCGCCCGTGATCACTCCGAGCCGCCTCCGCGACCAGGTCTGCTCCGTCCAGGCGCCCAGGGCGAGCAGGCACACCGTGACGGCGGCGTCGGCGGTGTACTGCTTGAGGTCATGACGGATCTGCTGGGCCGGGAGGAGTAGGACAGCCGCCCCGCAGACCATGCCCGCCACCATGCCGAGTCGCCGCGTCGGCCAGTGCAGCAAACGACCGAGCGCGTACGCGGCGCCAACCGAGAGCCCGTGGAACGCGAGCGGCACCACCCGTAGGTAGTCGGTGTCCGGCACCAGCCGCAGCAGGAGGCTCCACCCGATCGGGGTCGACGAGGTGGCCACCAGCAGATCGCTGAGCGGTAGCCGTACCGAGAGTGCCACCCACGCCTCGTCGAGCCAGTACGACGCCGTGAGCATGGTCTTGAGGTCGTGGACGACCGGGATGAAGGCCAGCAGAACGGCGACGGCGATCCAGTCGGCGGGGATGGGACGGCGCCCGGTCGCGGGTGCCGCCGACGTGTCGGAATGACTCACGTCCGCGCGTGCGAGCTGTGTAACCACACGGATTCCCATCCCGAGTGCGGAACGGTCGGGCGTCATACTCCAACCTGACGTCGTCGTCGGAAGGAGCGAGACGCGCTGCCGGTCTTAAGCAGGTGCTGATGCAACGGCCGCTTCCCGGTGAAATTCCGGTGCGGGGAAGCGACTGGGTGGTGCGGCGGTGCTCCCCTCCGATACGTCCTCAGTCGGGCCACCACCTCTCGGCGGTGCCGGTTCGTCGGGTCGCTCGCGCAGCTTGGATGGCGTCCAGTTCTTGAGCCGCAGCGCCGGCTTCTCGACCCAGTGCCATGAGAGCATCGCGAGCCCGGTACTGACCAGGGCGCTGGCCGTGAAGAAGCCGAGAAGACCGATTGCCTGCACCCCGAACTTGGCCATGACCTGCTGCACGACGAACGAGTAAATGTACACCCCGTACGAGTAGTCGTTGCGGTGTCCAACCCGGTGCAACGCCTTCGGCAGCCGCACGGCGAGCCAGAGGATGACGTACGCATAGGCGACCAGCCCCGGGCCGAAGAAGGTCCCACTCACGGCGAACCAGCCGAAGACGACCAGCGCGAGCACACCGAGTACGTCGTTGATCGGCAAACGGTCGCTGTACAGCTCAGCGACCCCGCCGAGGAGGAACATGAAGCCGAACCAGAGAAGGTCGTTCTGCTGGAGCACGCCGAGCAGCGGCAGCGGCCCGATCGTCCCCGTCATCCAGATTCCCTGCCCGTCGCTGCCATGCAGGAAGTAGTTCCAGCAGATGACCCCGAAGGCGCCCACCGCGCCGAGCAGCGGAAGCCACCGGAGCTGCCGGCGCAGGATGGTGAGAGCGGCCAGGACGGCTACCAACAGGTAGCAGTAGAACTCGTAGGCGAGCGTCCACAGCGATCCGTTGATCGTGTTTCCGCCCTGCCACCGCCAGTACGGCGTGTCACCCTGCAGCAGGTCACTGATCCCGAGCTGGCGGAGACCACCCCACCAGTTCTGCCGCAGGTAGTCGAGCGCGCCTCCGGGACTCCGCCACAATCCGTCGACTGTGCCGTGCCGATCGAGATAGAGCAGGGGTGCGACGACCAGGCCCGTGAGCAGGAGACAGACCCACAGGCCGGGCCAGATCCGCAGGGCCCGATGCCACAGGAAGCGGGGCACCGAGCTGCGCCGGGCGGAGCGGACGATCAGGAACCCAGAGATCGTGAAGAATCCGGCCACTGCCACGTCGCCCACGTCGAGCCGCTGCATGAGCGGACGCCCGAAGCCGAGCGCCGCCGTGTGGGACAGCACCACGACGAGCGCGAATGCGAGCCGGAGGGCCCCGAAACTGTTCGCGCGCCCGCGATACGCCTCGGCCATCGGCTGCCACGTCGTTGTTCGTCGCACCGAACGCCGCAGGAGCGAGGAGGGCACTAGCTGGACGTCGCCCGCGGGGCTGACATGGGCACGGGTTCACCCGCGCCGTGGTCCGTAGCCACCGGTGAACCGATCAGGCGTGCCGCCCGCCGGTGCCGTCGAGCGGCTAGGGGCAGACCGACCAGGAACTCGGGAAACATGCCGAAGAAGGTCTTGGCGCTCTGCAACTCCAAGGTGTGCGCCCGCGACCACTGGAACGAGTTTGTCGCACGTGCCCAGTGGTGGGTCCAGCGGACGTCGCCGAGCAGGGCGACCGGGAGGCCGTGTCGCCATGCCCGCAGCCCGAGCTCGTGGTCCTCGTAGTAGAGGAAGAACCGCTCGTTCCACCCACCCATCGCGATGAAGTCGGCGGTGCGGGCGGCGACCGCCGCGCCCATGACCCAGGCGACGTAGACCGCCTCACCGGCATTGGCCACCACCCGGTAGGTCGCGTGCAGCCGGGAGAGGGGCCAGATCTTCCGGTTGCCCAGCTTGGCGGTGGCGTAGGGGAAACCTCGCCCGTTGGGCTGGGGGACCCCCTCCGTGGAGAGCAGCTGGGGAGCGACCAGACCACCGTGGGCGTCGAGGTGCCGCCGGAGCACGTCGAAACCGTCCGGGCCGATTTCGAGGTCGGGGTTGGCGAACAGAATGTACTGACCAGCCGCCTCGCGTACGCCGACGTTGTTGGCCCTGGAGAAGCCGACGTTCTCCGGTAGCCGGATGACCCGGGCGCCCAGCTCCTCCGCCACCGCGACCGAGTCGTCGGCGGAGCAGTTGTCGACGACGATCCACTCGTAGGGCTTGTCGGCGTCGCGCCAGCACTGGCGGAGGGTGTCCGCCGAGTTGTAGGTGACCGTTACGACACTCCACTGGTGTCCTGCCATCACGCGCTCCGAACTCTCAGATAGCTGAACAGGGTTGCAAAGCCGAACCGCTTGCCCTTCCACTGCCGGCGGGCGGACGGCCCCTCGATCAGTCCACGTCCCACGCCGCGCAGGAACGGTCGCAGCAGGCCCTGACTCGCGCGTCGGGCGGCCAGCGCCAGGTGCGCCAACGCGAGGATCGGGATCGCGACGAGCATCAGCGGCCAGGTGAAGGTCCGGGCCGCGACCAGAAGCCGGTTGCGGGCCAGCAGGAACGCCCGGAATCCCTGGAGCTTGTTGTCGCCCTCGACGCTGTGGCCCCCGGCGTGCGGGAGCATGATGTCCAGCCGGCGGGTGCGCAGGCCCTCCGCATAGAGCCGGAAGGCGAGGTCGGCGTCCTCGCCCCAGGCGAACAGGTGCTCGTAGAATCCGCCGAAGCGGCGGAAGAGCGCGGTCGGGAAGACGGCCGCGCCGCCGGACGGACCGAGTGGCCCCCGCGGCACCGTCGCGGCCCGGTCGATGAAGAGCGAGACCGGGTGCAGGTCGATGCCGACGTACTCGCCGCCGTGCATGGCCAGGCCGACCGCGATCGGGTTGCCGGGGTCAGCCTCGATGGTGGCGCAGAGACGGGCCAACGCGCCCTCCGGCAGCCAGACGTCCGGGTTCAGCAGCAGGACATGGCTCGTCTCCGCCGCCGCGACGGCCCGGTTGCAGCCCGCCGCGAAACCCGGATTCGACGAGTCGGGGAGGTACTGGTACCGGTCGTCGTCCAGACAACTGGCGATGACCTTCGCGCACCCGTCCTCCGGCCAGTTGTCGGCGAAGATGAACCGCACCGGGAGCCCGTCGGCAGCGCGTACCCAGGTCGGCAGCGTTTCGGCGAGCATGTCGCTGGACCGGTAGAGGACCGTGACGATGGTCAGCGTCTCTGCCACTCGGGCACCCCCTCATCATTGGTTGGTCATTTTCAAGGAAAGCCGGGCAGGGCAACGCGTGCTGGTCACAGCAGCGAGCGGTACAGGTCCTGCCAGCGGGTCACGCACCGGTCGAAGGCGTACTCCTCGGCGTACCACTCGGCCACCCGCTGCCCCTCGTCTGGCGCGCGGTGGACGACCGCCTCCCGGATGGCACCGGCGAGCGCGGCGGGCGCGAGGTCCGCCTGGAACGCCAGCGTGCCCGTGGCATGCCGGGTGACCTCGGCCAGGCCGCCGGCCCCGGTGTGCACCACGGGTACGCCCAGGGACAGCGCCTCCAGCGCGCTGAGCCCGAACGACTCGACCCGGGAGGGCACCACCAGGCAGTCGATCTGCTGGAGGAAATCCGCGGCCGTGACCCGGCCGACGAGTTCGAGGTTCGGTCGGGCGGCGATCGGCAGTGAGCCGGCGCCAGCGACCTTGAAGTCCACGTCCGGGAGGAGGCCGGCGATCTCGGGTAGGAGGTCAACCCCCTTTTCCTTCTCCAACCGGCCGAGGTAGCCGACCAGCGGCCGCCGACCCGGCTCCCGCGGGTGCGCGGGCTTCGGGCTGGGCCAGGTGGCCGGCAGCGGGTTCGGGATCAGGTGGATGTTCTTGACGCGGCCCCGGTCGCGCAGCTCGGCGGCCTCGAACTCGGACACCGCCACCGTCGCGTGTGGCCGGGCGCGGCGCATCGCCAGGTCCAGGGTGATGTTGGACTGGATGGCGGCCTTCTGCTGAAGTGACGCGGCGGTGTCCCGGTACTGCCAGAGACTGTTGTGCAGCGTGACGACGAGCGGGGTCCGCTTGCGCTCCATGCTCAGTGCCGCCCGGGAGTGCATCGCCGCCGACAGCAGGTGGGCGCAGACCACATCCGGCTGCACCTCGGTGACGAGGCGGCGGATCTCCCGGGCGTAGGCCAGGTCGATCCGGCTGGTGGCGCTGAGCCCGATCCAGGGCACCCCGGCCTCGCGCAACGCATGGCCCACCTCGTCGTCCGAGGTGGCGGCGATGACCTCGACACCCGTCCGGGCATGAGCCGGGATGATTTCGGTCAGGATCCGTTCCGCGCCGCCGAGTTGCCGCCGTCCGGAGCCGCCCGTGGTGCAGACAAACAACACCTTCACGAGGCACGCAGTCCCTCGACGGCACCGCGCGCGATCGCCCGACGGACGGGGTTTCCGCCCACCGCCGCCCGCAGCAGCACCCCGCCCACGTACGCCGTCGTGGCGATGCGGCCGCGCCGGCCGCCCATGTCCCGGCTCGCCCGGATGAACTCTCGGGTACGGCGCTGGGAGATCTCCTCCTCGGACCAGCGCCGCTTGGCGGTCGCATCGTCCTCGTGCATGATCACGGCCTCCGGCACGTACGCCAGCCGCATGCCCTGCTGACGCACGGCCCAGCACAGCCGCATGTCCTCGGAGTAGAAGAAGGACGTCTCGTCGACGCCGCCGATGGCGTCGAAGGTGCTCCGGCGCATGGCCACGAAGGGCCCGGTCAGCCAGTCCGCCTTTTCCGGCGGCGCGACGATCCGCAGGTTCGGCAGCACGAGGCTCAGCCCGGTGGCGTGGGCGAAACCGACGCCCATGCTCAGGAACCGCCCGCCCTCCGTCTGCGACACACCCGCCGGCGTCACCACGCCGGGGAAGGCCGCACCCACCTTGGGGTCCTCGAGGGCGGCCAGCAGTCGGGTCACGGCATCGGCGTGCACGATGATGTCGTTGTTGGAGAGGATGACGTTAGCCCGGCTCGTGTGACGCACGCCGAGGTTCATTCCCCGTGCGTACCCCAGGTTCGAGCCGGACTGGACGTACCGGACACCCTGCTGGGCGCAGAACTCGCTCAACGCCTCCTGGATGTGCAAGGAGCTGCCGTTGTCCACGACAACGATCTCCGCCGCACTCGGCAGCGACAGCACACAGGCGCGGCTGCGCTCGAAGTCCTCCCACGCGAGGACAACAATGGAGACATCCATGTCAAACCGTCCCATGATTCGGCGACTGCGCCCGGCGCAGACTCGCTCTCGACGCGAAGGCGTGTACGGCGTAGGCGAGCGTGGAGGCAGCCGCCGCCCCGATCACGCCCGCCCAGGGGATGATCGCGAAGTACGCGGGGATCGCGAACGCCAGGGTGATCATGGCGACCACGGTCGTCGCCCGCTCGCCCCGCCTCTTCAACAGCAGGGCGCTCCAGCTCTTGCCGGCCGCCGTGGCCAGTGAACCGGGCAGAAGGACGAGACCGAGGATCCAGGCATGCCGGTACTCCGGCTGCACGTAGCCCAGCACGGCAAGTCCGACGACAGCCGCCAGAGCAATCGGCAGGGCCGCCTTGACCACGGCTCGCGTCGGGTCGGGCCCGTGGGCACCGTCCCGGCTGGCCAGGATCCGCTGCGCGCGCACGACGGCACCGGCCTGCGCGAACTCCAGCGCGGCGACCGCCAGGGCGTAGACACCGAGCGGTCCGGCACCGACGAACCGGGCCACCAGGATCTGGTTGAACCGGAGCGTCATCATCTGGGCGAAGATCCCGAGATGCAGGTTCCCGACCGCGACCACGTCGGAGCGGTATTCCGATCTCGTGGCCGCTGGCGTCGGCGCAGGTCCGATCCGCCGGACCATCCCCAGCACCAGACCGCACACGGCCAGCGCGCTGAGCCACTGAACAACGAGCCACACCATGCTCCACAGACCGCCGTCCAGGTGCCCGGCGGCGTAGAGAGCGAGGTAGCCACCGACCAGGACCGCCCCGCTCACCGCACGCATCGAGTAGACGAGCATGAAGCTCTTCTGCCGCAGCGCGATCGACGAGACCGTGTTGAAGATGGTCAGACCCGCCGCGGACCCCACCGCGATCACGTAGCTACCGAGGCCGGCCACCGCGATGAGCAACGCGGCGGCGACAGCGGAGAGGATGACCGAGGCCCCCAACAGGGCGAGGACCCACGGACGGCCCCGGGAGAAGACCCAACCGGCCGGGCGGGACAGCAGGAACGTGTCCAGCGACAGACCACCGACGGCGGCGCCCAGCGTGGCGCTCACCATGTTCGCGGAGAGTTCGCCCCGCTCAGCCGGGGGCAGCGCCACCGACAGGACCGCCGCCAGGCCGGTCAGGCCCAGCGCGCCCATGAAGAGACGCTCGGGTGCGATGAGCCGCCGGAGCAGATCCATCGCGCGACGACCGGGGGGTGGTGTCACGCCGGAGCCCGAGGACGGCCGAGCAGCATTGACCAGCGACACGCCGTTTCGCCCCCCATAATTGCGACACGTGCAGTACGACGAGTCGTACGCCGCTGGTGATTTCTACCGGACGGCCGCTCTACCTGCAATCGCCCGGGCGGTTCGACCCGGAAGCCCCCGAATCTCCTCCGCGGCAACCGAACGGTCGGGTGGCTTGCTCCCCGACCTGCCCCGCGTACACTTCCGGACCCGTGAGGATCCTCGTCACCGGCGGAGCCGGATTCATCGGGTCGGAGTACGTTCGCCTGCTGCTGGGCAAGCCCCTCGG